>NZ_JBEYVO010000012.1:0-282040 GCF_040644055.1 Streptomyces sp. NPDC047043 | reverse complement strand
GAACGTCCCGCTGCGCGACGGCAGCGAGGAGTACCTGGACTCGGAGAAATACCAACTCCGCCCGCGTGACTGGGAGTCGGCCGAACGCGACGGCCGCACCATCACCCCCCTGATCACCAAACTCAACACGATCCGGCGCTCGAACCCGGCTCTGCGCCAACTGCGCGACCTCCACTTCCACCATGCGGACAAGGAAGAGGTGATCGCGTACTCGAAGCGGAGCGGTTCGAACACGGTTCTGGTGGTCGCCAACCTCGACCCTCACCACACCCAGGAGGCCACGGTCTCGTTGGACATGCCGCAACTCGGCCTGGAATGGCACGAGTCGGTGCCGGTGCGCGACGAGCTCACCGGCGAGACCTATCACTGGGGCAGGTCCAATTACGTACGCCTCGAACCGGGCACCCGTCCGGCGCACGTATTCACCGTCCTGCGACCGTCCACCCCGCAGATCGGAGGGTCACCCACAACATGATCGTCAACGAACCCGTTCCGGACACCTTCGAGGACACCCCCGCCAAGGACCGGGACCCGGAGTGGTTCAAGCGTGCGGTCTTCTACGAGGTCCTCGTCCGGTCCTTCCAGGACAGCAACGGCGACGGAGTCGGGGACCTCAAGGGCATCACGGCCAAGCTCGACTATCTGCAGTGGCTGGGCGTGGACTGTCTGTGGCTGCCGCCCTTCTTCAAGTCGCCACTGAGGGACGGCGGTTACGACGTCTCCGACTACACGGCCGTACTGCCGGAGTTCGGTGACCTGGCCGACTTCGTCGAGTTCGTCGACGCCGCCCACCAGCGCGGCATGCGCGTGATCATCGACTTCGTCATGAACCACACCAGCGACCAGCACCCGTGGTTCCAGGAGTCGCGCAAGGACCCCGACGGGCCGTACGGCGACTACTACGTCTGGGCCGACGACGACAAACAGTTCCCGGAAGCGCGGATCATCTTCGTCGACACAGAGGCCTCCAACTGGACCTTCGACCCGGTCCGCAAGCAGTACTTCTGGCACCGCTTCTTCTCCCACCAGCCGGACCTCAACTACGAGAACCCGGCGGTCCAGGAGGAGATGATCTCCGCCCTGCGGTTCTGGCTCGACCTGGGCATCGACGGCTTCCGCCTCGACGCGGTGCCGTACCTCTACCAGGAGGAGGGAACCAACTGCGAAAACCTTCCGGCCACGCATGAGTTCCTGAAGCGGGTGCGGAAGGAGATCGACGCCTCCTACCCGGACACGGTGGTCCTGGCGGAGGCGAACCAGTGGCCGGAGGACGTCGTCGACTACTTCGGCGACTTCGAGAGCGGCGGGGACGAATGCCACATGGCGTTCCACTTCCCGGTCATGCCGCGCATCTTCATGGCCGTACGACGGGAATCCCGCTACCCCGTCTCGGAGATCCTCGCCAAGACCCCGGCGATTCCCTCGAACTGCCAGTGGGGCATCTTCCTGCGCAACCACGACGAGCTGACGCTGGAAATGGTCACCGACGAGGAACGCGACTACATGTGGGCCGAATACGCGAAAGACCCGCGTATGCGCGCAAACATCGGCATCCGCCGCCGCCTCGCACCCCTGCTCGACAACGACCGCAACCAGATCGAGCTCTTCACCGCTCTCCTGCTGTCGCTGCCGGGCTCGCCGATCCTCTACTACGGCGACGAGATCGGCATGGGCGACAACATCTGGCTCGGCGACCGCGACGCCGTACGCACACCGATGCAGTGGACACCGGATCGCAACGCAGGTTTTTCGTCCTGTGACCCCGGGCGGCTGTTCCTGCCGACCATCATGGACCCCGTCTACGGCTACCAGGTCACCAACGTCGAGGCGTCGATGTCGTCGCCCTCCTCGCTGCTGCACTGGACCCGCCGCATGATCGAGATCCGCAAGCAGAACCCGGCCTTCGGGCTCGGGTCCTACACGGAGCTCCAGTCGTCGAACCCGGCGGTCCTGGCCTTCCTGCGGGAGTACGAGGACGATCTCGTGCTGTGCGTGCACAACTTCTCGCGGTTCGCGCAGCCCACGGAGCTGGACCTGAGGATCTTCAACGGGCGGCACCCGGTGGAGCTGTTCGGCGGGGTGCGCTTTCCGGCCATCGGTGAGCTGCCGTACTTGCTGACCCTCGCGGGGCACGGCTTCTACTGGTTCCGGCTCCGCAAGGACCTCGCGTAGGAGTCCCGCAGAACCCGGGATGGGACGGTTTCCCCTGTCCCACCCGGGGCACGCATACGTAACACCCCGCCCACCCGGGGAAAGGAATGTGACGTTATGGCGGAAACTGTCACACTTTCCGGCAAGACCAGTCCTGGCCTGCTGGCGTCCCTGGACCCACTGCTCAGGGAATGGCTGCCACGGCAGCGCTGGTTCGCGGGCAAGGGACGTCCGGTCACCGGGTTCTCGCTGGTCGCGGCCACCGAACTGCTGCCGCTCGAGAACCGGCTCGGCCTGTACCACCTGCTGGTGCGCGCCCATCAGCCGCTCACGCTCGGTGCCGAACCGCATCCGGGCGACTGCTACCAGCTGCTGATAGGGGCGCGCGAGGCGCTGCCGCCCCGGTTGGCGCCCGCGCTGATCGGACACGTGGAGGAGGGCCCGCTCACCGGACGCACGGTGTACGAGGCCCTGTACGACCCCCGGCCCGCCGAGGTGCTCCTGGAGGCGCTGCGCTCCCAGGCCCGCATCGGCGGGCTGCACTTCGAGAAGGAGCCGGGCGACGAGATCCGGCCGGGCCTCGTCCCCCGGGTGGTGACCGCCGAGCAGTCGAACTCGTCGGTCGTCTACGGAGATACGTTCATCCTCAAGCTGCTGCGCCGCATCGTGCCCGGCGTCAACCCCGACCTGGAGCTGCCGCTGGCGCTCGCCCGCGAGGGCTGCCCGCGGGTGCCGGCGCCGACGGCATGGCTGCAGGCCGAGCTGGCCGGGGAATCGTATGTGCTCGGCGTGCTCCAGCCGTTTCTGCAGGGCGCGTCGGACGGCTGGGAGCTGGCGCTGCGCGAACTGGCCAAGGGCGAGGACTTCGCCGCCGAGGCGCGGGCGCTGGGCCGGGCCACCGCCGAGGTGCACACCGCGCTCGCCCACGCACTACCGACCGTCACGCTCGGCCACACCCAGCTGCAGGTGCTCGTCGACGGCATGATCGAGCGCCTCGACCTGGCCGCCCAGGCGGTGCCCTCGCTGCGGCCGTACGCGCCCGCGCTGCACTCTGCGTTCACGGCGCTGGCCGACCTGGCGGCGGAGGGCCGTACCTGGACCGCACAGCGCATCCACGGGGACCTGCACCTCGGGCAGTGCCTGCGCTCGCCCGCCGGTCAGTGGTGGCTGATCGACTTCGAAGGCGAGCCGTCGAAGCCGCTGGCCGAGCGGCGGATGCCACAGCCGACGTTGCGGGACGTCGCGGGGATGCTGCGGTCCTTCGACTACGCGGCCCATTCGGCCGGAGGGCATGCACAGGGCTGGGCCGAGGCATGCCGGGCGGCTTACTGTTCCGGGTATGCGGAGGTCAGCGGCCGCGATCCGCGCACCGACCCGGTACTGCTGCGCGCCTACGAGACGGACAAGGCGATCTACGAGGTCGTCTACGAAGCCCGCCACCGTCCCGACTGGCTGCCGGTACCCATGGCGGCGATCGAGCGTTACGCCACGTCCGACCTGATCTGAACGACCAGACTTTCGCCTAGGAGGCGCCGCCCGTGACCCCCCGCCCCACGCCCAGCGGTTCGGATCCGAAGAAGAAGGCCGAGGAGACGGCCAAGAAGGCCGCTAAGAGTGTGAAGAAGGCGGCGGAGAAGGCCGTCGCGCCGAAGCCGAAGAAGGCGACGGCCGACAAGGGGACGGCGAAGAAGGCCGCCACGAAGAAGACCGCCGTGAAGAAGGCTGTGGCTGAGAAGGCCGTAACCGCGAAGGCACCCGCAAAGAAGGCCGCGGCCGAGAAGACCGCGGTGAAGAAGACCGCGGCCGAGAAGACCGCGGTGAAGAAGATCGCCGCAGAGAAGACTCCGGCGAAGAAGGCGGCCGTCAAGAAGGCGGTGACGGCCAAGGCCGCCGCGCAGAAGGCGACCACCGCCGCGAAGAAGTCCGCCGTCAAGAAGACCGCCAAACCGGCCGGGAAAGCCGCCGCGAGCACGGCTGCGCCGCCGGCCGTCGTCTCGCCCGCCCTGGACGCCGGTGACCGCGAGCGGCTGCTCGCCGGTACGCATCACGACCCGCACGGGGTGCTCGGCGCCCACCCGGTGCCCGGCGGGGTCGCCTTCCGGGTGTTCCGGCCGTACGCGCTGTCCGTGACCGTCGTCGCCGGGGAGCTGCGGGCGGAGCTGCACGACGACGGGGACGGCTTCTTCTCGGGGCTGCTGCCGCTGTCCGAGGTCCCCGCGGCGTACCGGCTCCTCGTGGCGTACGAGGGAACGGTCCAGGAGGCCGAGGACACGTACCGCTTCCTGCCCACACTGGGCGAGCTCGACCTGCACCTCATCGGCGAGGGCCGGCACGAGTATCTGTGGCAGGTGCTCGGCGCGCACCCGATGACGCACCAGGGCGTGAGCGGCACCCGCTTCTCGGTGTGGGCGCCGAACGCCCGCGGTGTGCACGTGGCCGGCACCTTCAACTTCTGGGACGGCACCGGCCATCCGATGCGCTCGCTCGGCTCCTCCGGCGTGTGGGAACTGTTCGTGCCGGGGATCGGCGAGGGCGAGCTGTACAAGTTCGAGATCACCCGCCCCGACGGCTCGAAGACCCTGCGCGCCGACCCGCTGGCCCGCCGCACGGAGGCGCCGCCGAACACGTCGTCCGTCGTCACCGCCTCCCGCCACGAGTGGCACGACGAGGCCTGGCTGGAGCGCCGCGCGGACCGCCCCGCGCACAAGGCGCCGTTCTCCGTCTACGAGGTCCATCTTCCGTCGTGGCGCCCCGGGCTGACGTACCGTCAGCTCGCCGAGCAGCTCCCCGCGTACGTGAAGGACCTGGGCTTCACCCACGTCGAGCTGATGCCGATCGCGGAGCATCCCTTCGGCGGCTCCTGGGGCTACCAGGTCACCGGTTTCTACGCACCGACGGCCCGCCTCGGCACCCCCGACGACTTCAAGTACCTGGTCGACGCGCTGCACCAGGCGGGCATCGGCGTGCTGATGGACTGGGTGCCCGCGCACTTCCCGCGCGACGACTGGGCGTTGGCGGAGTTCGACGGACGGACGCTGTACGAGCACGAGGACCCGCTGCGGGCCGCGCACCCCGACTGGGGCACGCTGGAGTTCGACTACGGCCGCCGCGAGGTGCGCAACTTCCTTGTGGCGAACGCCATTTACTGGTGCGAGGAGTTCCACATCGACGGCCTGCGGGTGGATGCCGTGGCCTCGATGCTGTACCTCGACTACTCGCGCGAACCGGGCCAGTGGATCCCGAACGAGCACGGTGGCCGGGAGAACCTGGACGCGGTGGCGTTCCTGCAGGAGATGAACGCGACGGTGTACCGGCGGGTGCCGGGGGTCGTGACGATCGCGGAGGAGTCGACGGCCTGGGACGGCGTCACCCGCGCCACGCACCACCGGGGGCCGGGCGGCTTCGGGGGCCTGGGCTTCGGCCTGAAGTGGAACATGGGCTGGATGCACGACTCGCTCGACTACATGAGCCACGAGCCGGTGCACCGCAAGTACCACCACAACGAGATGACGTTCTCGATGGTGTACGCGTACAGCGAGAACTATGTCCTGCCGATCTCGCACGACGAGGTGGTCCACGGCAAGCGCTCGCTGGTGTCGAAGATGCCCGGCGACTGGTGGCAGCAGCGCGCCAACCACCGTGCCTACCTGGGCTTCATGTGGTCGCACCCGGGCAAGCAACTGCTCTTCATGGGCCAGGAGTTCGCGCAGGGTGCGGAGTGGTCGGAGGCGCACGGCCCGGACTGGTGGCTGCTGGACCCGGCGTACGGGGCGGAGCCCGACCACCGCGGGGTGCGGGACCTGGTGCGCGACCTCAACACGGTCTACCGGCACTCGCCCGCGCTGTGGGAACAGGACACGGACCCGGCCGGCTTCCAGTGGATCGTGGGCGACGCGGCGGACGACAACGTCTTCGCGTTCCTGCGACTGGCGACGGACGGCACCCCCCTGCTGTCGATCTCGAACCTCTCCCCGGTCGTCCGCCACGACTACCGCCTGGGCGTCCCGGACGACGTCCCTGCCTGGCACGAATGCCTGAACACCGACGCGGCCCGCTACGGCGGCGGCGACATCACCAACCCGGACATCATCAAGCCGGAACCCCAGCCGTGGCACGGCCGCCCGGCGAGCGTCCGCCTGACGCTGCCGCCACTGGCGACGGTGTGGCTGCGTCCGGCCTGATCGGAAGGGTGCGGCCGGCCTGAACCGCAGGTGGCCGCTCCCAGCCGTCCTACTTCGCGCCGAACATCAGCCGACGCAGCGCCGCCAGCAGGCCCTTCGCCTGACTGTCGGCGCCGCGGCCGTTGTCGGTGGGCGCCGTGTGCTCGCGCGGTCCCGGCCCGGGCGGACGCACCCGGCCACTCAGCTCGTACCGCACCGGCAGCACCTTCAGCCCCCGCACCACCGGCCCCGACCGCCACGGCAACTGGTCCGGCGGCAGCGTGAGTTCGGCCTTGCTGAAGTGGTCGAAGACCCGCCCCACCGCGGTGGTCACGATCATGCCGCCCAGCTCGCGCGCCGCGCTGGGGCAGCCGTGCGGTCCCGCGCCCCACCCCAGATGGGCGCGCGTACTGACCGTCGACCCGACCATCGGCGACGACCCGATCGCCAGCAGGTCCTGGTGCGCGGCCGCCGCCGACGGCGAGACGACATCCCCGGCCCGCACCCAGAAGTTGCCCAGCCGCACGTCCCGCGCCGCGAACCGGAAGCACATGTTGGCGACGGGAGGGTTCACCAGCGCCGCCCGGTTGATCGTTTCGCCGAGCTGCCCCGCCGACAGACTGCGCCGCACGGTCGCGTTGCCGCGCAACACCTCCAGCAGGGTGTTCATCACCATGTTGCCGGTGATGTCGTTGAGATAGACCGCGTTCATGAACAGCTCCCGGCCCAGCTGTTCGTCCGACATCCCCGGATCCGCGAGCAGCATGTACGACGTCAGGTCGTCCCCCGGCCGCGCCCGGCGGTGCGCCACGAGCCGGGTCATCGCCGCCAGCGCCCGCCCGGTCGCGGGCCCCGCGTCCGGCCCGCCGTCCAGCATCCGCCACAGATCCATGACCAGCTCGTCGCCGAGCTCCACCGGACAGCCGAACAACTTCGTGGTGACCATCAGCAGCAGCGGTCTGGTGTACTGCGCGCCCAGGTCCGCGAACCCGGCCGCCCCCGACTCCGCCGCCAGCATCCCCACCAGCTCGTCCGCAAAGCTCGCGACGGTCGCCCGCAGCTCCCAGCCCTGCGGACTGCGCGCCTCCTGGAAGGGCCCCAGCGCCGAGTGCAGCGAGGCGCGGGCCGCCCGGTGCTCGTCCTCGTCCATGAACATGGTCTGCCGCACCTCGTAGCCGGCGAGCAGCGGCCAGTCGTACGGCAGCCGTCCCTCGGCCCGTGCCCGCCAGTACCGGATGTCCCGCCGCCACAGGCTCTCGTTCCGCAGGACCTCCAGCACCTCGCGGTAGTCGAGAACCAGCCACGCGGGCACGCCCATCAGAGCGACAGGCGCGACCGGCCCGTACTGTCGTCGCAGCCGCTGGTACACCGCCCCCGGATCGACGTCGAACTCCGAGGTGAGCAACGGCTGGACGGGAAGCGACTCGAGCGACGGGCTGTCGGCCGGCGCGGTCGCGTACGGATGGGCTTCCATAACGCACACGCATACCGCACCGACCGTGCACGAGCAGTGACCGTGGCGCGAACTGTTACGCCTTGGTGATACCCGGTGACCCGGGCCGTGGTGGAACCTGTGATTCAGGTGGTGACCAGCCCCTTCGGCAGCCGACCGGTGTGCAGCACCCCCAGCCGCTGCGTGGCCCGTGTCAGCGCCACGTACAGATCGCTCGTGCCGTACCGCGCCGGCTCCACCACCAGCACCGAGTCGAACTCCAGCCCCTTCGACTGCCGCGGATCCAGCAGTACGACGGTCCGCGTCAGGTCGGGCTCCGCGCCCGCCGTCACCCCGTCCAGCCGTGCGGCCAGCTTGCGGTGCAGATAGCGCGGGGCGATGACCGCGAGCCGGCCCTCGGCGGGGGTCATCTCCTTGACGGCCTCGGCCACCGCCCCCGGCAGGTCGTCGGTCGCGCGCACCCAGGGCCGTACCCCTGTGGAACGCACCGAACTCGGCGGTTCGAAGTCGGGGTTCTCGGCCCGCACCACGCCCGCCGCCAGGTCCATGATCTCCGCGGGCGTGCGGTAGTTGACGCCCAGGCGGGTGTGCTCCCAGCGGTCCTCGACGTACGGGGCGAGGATGTCCGCCCAGGAGCCGACGCCCGCCGCCTCCGCGGTCTGCGCCGGGTCGCCGACCAGCGTCATCGACCGGGTCGGGGTGCGCCGCATGAGCAGCCGCCACGCCATCGGTGACAGCTCCTGCGCCTCGTCGACGATGATGTGCCCGAACGCCCAGGTCCGGTCGGCCGCCGCGCGCTCGGCGGCGCTGCGGTGGTCGTCCTCCTCCTGCCGCTCGGCGAACCGCTCGGCGTCGATGATGTCGTGCGCGGACAGGACCTCGGAGTCCTCCTCGTCCTTGTCCTCGAACTCGTAGGTCCGGGAGGCGTACGAGACGTCCAGCACGCCCTGCGCGTACGCGACCTGCGTCTCCCGCTCCCGCTCCGCCAGCGCCCGCGCCAACCGCTCGTCCACGCCGAGCAGTTCGGCCGCCTCGTCCAGCAGCGGTACGTCCGACACCGTCCATGCCCGGGTCACCGGGCGCCGGATGGCGGCCGCGTCGTCGTCGGAGACATAGCCCACGGGGTCGGCGAGGAAGTCCGCGACCAGCCGCTGCGGGGTCAGGCGCGGCCACAACTGGTCGATGGCGGCCCAGACTTCGCGGTTCTCGGCGATCTCGTCGCGGATCTGGGTGATGTCGCTCGGGTCGAGCAGACTCGTGCCGTCGTACGGGTCGGTGCCCACGCGTTCGGCGTATAGCTCGGTGAGGGTGTTGAGGATGTGGCCCTCGAAGTGCTCGCGCGCCACGTTGTGCGGCAGGTCGGCGGCGCGGGTGCGCTCGCGGGCGACCTTCACCAGGCCGTCGTCGAGCATCAGGACCTCGCGGTCGTGCTCGATCGCGATCACCGGGTCGGGCAGCGCCTGCCAGTCGCGTACGACGTCGGCCAGCACGTCCGCCATATCGGCGCGGCCCTTCACCGCGGCGGCCGCACGGGTGTCGGCGGCCGTCGCCTTCACGCCGGGGAACAGCTCCCCGACCGTCGCGAGCAGCACACCCGTCTCGCCCAGCGAGGGCAGCACCTCGCCGATGTAGCCGAGGAAGGCGGGGTTGGGGCCGACGATCAGCACGGCACGCTTGGCGAGCAACTCCCGGTACTCGTACAGCAGGTACGCGGCCCGGTGCAGCGCGACGGCCGTCTTGCCGGTGCCCGGGCCGCCCTCGACCACCAGCACTCCGCGGTGCGGGGCGCGGATGATCTCGTCCTGCTCGGCCTGGATGGTCTGCACGATGTCGTGCATACGGCCGGTGCGGGCGGCGTCGAGCGCGGCGAGCAGCACGGCGTCGCCGGTGGGGTCCTCGTGGCCGGTCCGTTCCTGGTCGCCCAGGTCGAGGATCTCGTCGTGCAGGGCGGTGACCCGGCGCCCCTCGGTGGTCAGATGCCTGCGCCGGCGCAGGCCCATCGGGGTGTGACCGGTGGCCAGGTAGAAGGGCCGGGCGACATTGGCCCGCCAGTCGATCAGGATCGGCGTGCGCTCCGCGTCGTCCGTACGCAGTCCGATACGGCCGATGTGGTGGCTCGTGCCCGCGGTCAGGTCGATCCGGCCGAAGCAGAGCGAACCGTCGACGGCGTTCAGCGCGGCGAGCAGCCCGGACCGCTCGGCGACCAGGATGTCCCGCTCCAGCCGGGCCTGCATCGGCGTGTTGCCCTGCGCGAGCGCGTCCGTGACACCGGCCTCGGTGTCCCCGCGCAGGGCGTCCACGCGCGCGTACAGTCCGTCGATGAATTCCTGCTCGCGCTGCAATTCATTGTCTGGAAAACCGGTGTTTGACAATTCCGCTCCCGCCCGGATATACTGTGCCTACTGAACTTCTTTGCGACCCAATCTTCTTGAAGTCGCGAACCATTGAATATACGCAAAGAAATCCCCCGGGCGCAATTACCCCGGGGGATTTCTTCATATTCGGCGAGGTCAGAGCACGTCGGCGATTTCCTCCAGCAGCCGCCGCTTGGGCCGCGCCCCCACCATCGCCTTGATCGGCTCACCGCCGCGGAAGACCATGAAGGTGGGCATCGACAGCACCCTGTACGCGTTCGTGGTCTCCGGATTGGTGTCCACGTCAAGCTGCACGACCTTGAGCCGGTCGCGCTCCTCCTCCGCGAGGGCGTGCAGCACCGGCCCCATCTGCCGGCACGGCGGGCACCAGTCGGCGGTGAACTCCACCAGCACCGGCAACTCGGACCGGATCACCTCGGCCGCGAAATCCGCGTCCGTCACATCGATCACAGCTCCTGCCCTCCCAGTTCGCACAACGGTGGTGGCTCCTCGACGGTCGCCAGCCGCACGCCGATCTCCGCCCGTACGGCCTGCAACTCGCCGATCAGCGCGTCGAGTTCGGCCAGCTTGCGTCGGTAGACCGCGAGCGAGGCCGGGCACGAGTCGCCCTCCGGGTGCCCGGCCCGCAGACACTCCACGAACGGCCGCGTCTCCTCCAGGTCGAACCCGAAGTCCTGCAGCGTCCGGATCTGCCGGATCAGCTTCAGGTCGCTCTCGTCGTACGTCCGGTAGCCGTTCCCGGAGCGCCGCGCGGGCAGCAGGCCCCGCGACTCGTAGTACCTGAGCGTCCGCGTCGTGGTCCCGGCCCGTGCGGCCAGCTCGCCGATTCGCATGCCTACGAACGTAATCCTTGACGCCGACGTCAGGGCAAGGGCGGATTCCTCAGCGGCGGGGCGGGCGACCGGGGCGAGGGCCCAGCAGCCACTCCCCCGACGGCGGTCCCCCGTGCACCTCCATGTCGTCCTCCTCCTCGTCCTCGTCGTCCTCCGAGAACCACTCCTCGTCCTCGCTGCCGTCCCGCACGCCCAGCAGCCGGCGGGTGAGCCGGTCGCGGTCGGACAGGAGCTCGTCGAGGGCCTCGCGGACGTCGGCCGGTTCGGTGCGGGGCGACTCGCGCTCCGCCGCGATCAGCACCGACCGCCGTACGAGTTCCTTGGTGAAGGACGCCGTCGTGCCCTCCGTACGGGCCACCACCTCCTCGGTGATGTCCTCGCCGAGGGCGAGCCCACAGCCGTAGAGCGCGAGAAGGGCGGCGCGGCCCTCCGCGTCCGGCAGGGGGATCTCCACGGCGAGGTCGACTCGGCCCGGGCGCTGGACGAGGGCCGGTTCGAGGAGGTCGGCCCGGTTGGTGGTGAGGAGGAAGGCCACGTCGGCGTCGTCGCCGAGGCCGTCCATCTCGTTCAGCACCTGGAAGAGCAGGGGCTGTTCGCCGTTGCCGTAGTCGCGGGCCTCGGCGATCAGGTCGCAGTCCTCCAGGACGACGAGCGCGGGCTGGAGCATACGGGCCATCGCGCACGCCGGGGCGATGGCGTCGATGCTCTCGCCGGAGAGGATCACCACCGTGAACTGCGGAAGGTGGGAGAGGAGGTAGCGGATCGTGTGGGTCTTGCCGGTGCCGGGAGGGCCGTAGAGGAGGAGACCGCGGCGCAGGTGCTGGCCCGCGGCGCGGAGCTGTTCGCGGCGGCGGGCCACGCCCACGACCTGGCGTTCGACGCGCTCCAGGAGGCCGGCCGGCAGCACGATGTCGTCGCGGGTCAGGCCGGGGCGGCGGTGGAAGCGGAACGGGCCGAGGCCGTGCCCGAACTGGGAGCCCTCGAAGGAGAGGACCTGGCCGCGGAAGATGTTGTGCTCGCGCATCAGGGCGTCGAGCTCGGCGAGCAGCCGGTCCGCGAACTCCTTCTCCGCCGCGAGGACTTCGACCTCGACCTTGTTGCGTCCGTACTCGTCCTGCGGGCCGCGCAGGAGGACGGCGAAGCGCTCCTCGCCCTCCGTGCCGAGGTAGAACCCGCAGGAGACGCAGGGCAGTTCCTCGTCCGGGGAGACCGGCATGTGCGCGTAGTCGACGGCGCCGACCACGAAGCGGTCGTAGCGGTCCGCGGCCTCGATGATGTCGCCGAGGGTGAGCTCGCCGTGGTGCTGGGCGCCACGCATGCCGATCAGCTCGTGGGAGCGGCCCTCCGCGGCGAACCAGCGCTCCAGGGCGAGGTGGACGTTGGGCAGGTCGTAGGGCGGGTACGCCGCCTTCACCACGGGGCGGTCCGTCGGCGCCGAGCCCAGGTGGTCGCGCAGTCGCTGAGCGAGGTCACGGCTGCCGTCGGCGTCGCTGCGCTTCGGGCGGGCGACCGCCGTCAGGAACTCGTGGAACAGCTCGTTGATCCGCTCGAGCGAGAGCGGCGAGGGCTCGCGCCCGGCGCCGTACTTCGCCTCGTACTGCTCGCTGCTGAGGATCTCCACCCCGTCGGGCTCCCCCATGTCCGCCTCCGTGCGTCCGGCCGTGCCCCCGAGCCTCTCCAGCCTGGGGCCCAACCGCCCAACGGGTCAAAGGATTTGGGGCAAGTGCCGCCAAACGGTCCAGTCGGCCGCTCGAGACCGGTCGTCCGAAGCGGCGGGCCCGGCTTCGGGCCCGCCGCTTCGTTCCCCCGCGGCTCCCCCGTTCGATTCCCCCGTGGCCCTCACTGCTCGTGCGCGCCGGCCCGCCCGAACCAGGTGCGGGCCGCCTCCGGTCGCCCGGTGAGCAGCAGGAGCAGGGCGGCGATCGGGCCGCGGATCTCCTCGCCCTCGCCGCGCGTCCACGCGATGTCGGTGGCGACGAGCCGGGCCTTCGGGAGGGGCCACGGCCGGGGCGGTACCCGCATGGTCCACACCCGGTCGGCGGCGTCGCGGGCGGCCTCGGGGGGCATCTCGCGCATTCGGCCGAGCGAGGGCGATGTCCTGGCCGTGGACGAGGACGTCGAGCAGGGACTCGCGGGGCGTGGTGAGCATCGCCATGCGGCGGGAGCCGACGATGGAGCGCAGGTTGGCGACGATCGCCTCGACGGGTGCCCGGCCTTCACGGACCGAGGCGTCGTGGATCATCCGGTCGATGTTCCCGCGTCCCGGACCAACTCCCGCAGCACCCAACGGTAGTTGGAACGCGCCCCCGTAGTCGGATGCGCGGCGACATCCCGCACCCGCCAGTCCCCGCGCGGGCGCTGCGCTTGCGAAAGCGCGGGATGCCGCCGGAGCGTTCGCGGGGGAGCCGGCGCGGAGCTGTATCGACGTGCGGCTCCGCCGCGTGGCGCGACCAGCCACCACGAACCCGGGGCCGACGGCCAAGCGGCAAGGTGCAGTGTCGATCGCCCAACCAGCGGAGCGCGCCCACGGGCTACGACGACTTCACGCCCGCCCAGGCCCGGGTCCTGCAGCGTGTCGCGCCGGACGGCGCGGCTCACGGAGCTGGCCGAGCAGGCGCAGATCACCAAGCACGCCAAGGAGATCGCCGACGGTGTCGTCGCCGAGGTCGAGAAGGAGTGGCAGGCCCACCTCGGCAAGCGACGGATGAAGCAGCTGCGCGAGGCGCTGACGCTCTTGCGGGAGATCACCGATCCCTGGGCCTAGACGGCGTGAGTTGCCGGAACCCCGGCCGACTCCTCCACCTCGAGCAGCGACGCGCTCCGGCGTTCCGCCTCGAAGGCCTTGTGGCCGCCCCGGAGGCCGAACAGGCGCTTGGCCAGGAGGATGTAGAGGACGGCCAGGATGTTGAGGACCAGCGTGCCGATCTTCAACCAGCTGACGTGCTCGGTGAGTTCGTAGATCTCCAGGGGGAGGAACGCGGCGGTGGCGACCACGGTGAGGTACTCCGCCCAGCGCTTGGCGTACCAGAGCCCGACCGCCTCGACCAGTTCGATCAGCGCGTAGGCGAGCAGCAGCGCGGCCACCAGCAGCAGGGTGTTGTGCTTGTAGCCGAAGGTCTTCTGGATGGTGCCGACGACCGGTGAGTGGTCGAGGTCGTAGTGGAAGTGCTTGAAGACCGGCCGGAAGACGTCGAGGTACTCGTCGAACAGCCTGCGCACCGAGTCCTGGCTGTTGCTGAACTTCCAGACCGCCAGCGCCACCAGCACGATGAAGACACCGCGCACGGCCCGTTCGATCGCCAGGAACCGCAGGATGAACAGGTCGCGCAGGACCTTGCCGCGCGGCACGAGGGGCGCCTCGGCGGCCGGTCCCGAACCGTGCGGCTCGCCGAGCGCGAAGTCACCGCAGCGCAGGCAGCGCCAGACGTCTCCGAGGGCGGTCTCGGCGTGCAGTCGCACGCGGAGGCGGGGGTCGTCCGGCGCGTAGGTGACATGACCCTTGCGTGCACACGTCCGCCGGTCCCAGTCGATCTTCATTCCCCCGTGCCTCCAAAAACGAACGTGCCGCACCAGTACTGGACCGGCGCGGCACGCTAGTGGACTTCGGTAAGAGATCGGTGAGGATCGGGAAGGACCGGACGGCTGAGCGACGGGGGGACACCCAGCCGTCCGGCGACTCGGTGGCGGGGCGGGCTACGCCTTCGCCAGTTCCTTCTCGCCGCCCTGCTCGGGCACCTCGGCGCGGACGTCCTCGTGCTCGTCCTGGAGGGTCGTCTCGTCGAAGGGCAGATCGCCGGCGAGGACCGCCTTGACGCGCTCCTTGTCGATCTCCTTGGTCCAGGTGCCGACCAGGACGGTGGCCACCGAGTTGCCCGCGAAGTTCGTCAGGGCGCGGGCCTCGCTCATGAAGCGGTCGATGCCGACGATCAGACCGACACCGTCCACCAGGGCCGGCTTGTGCGACTGCAGACCACCGGCCAGCGTGGCCAGACCGGCGCCGCTGACACCCGCCGCGCCCTTCGAGGCGAGGAGCAGGAAGAGCAGCAGCGGGATCTGCTCGCCGATGGACATCGGGGTGCCCAGGGCGTCGGCGATGTAGAGGGACGCCATGGTCATGTAGATCATGGTGCCGTCGAGGTTGAAGGAGTAGCCGGTCGGGACGGTGATGCCGACGACGGGCTTGCTGACGCCCAGGTGCTCCATCTTCGCGATGAGCCGCGGCAGCGCGGACTCGGAGGAGGAGGTGGACAGGATCAGCAGGAACTCCCGGGCCAGGTACTTGAAGAGCACGAAGATGTTCAGCCCCGCGACCACCCGCAGCAGCGTGCCGAGCACGATGAAGACGAACAGCACACAGGTGACGTAGAAGCCGAGCATCAGTACGGCGAGGCTCTTGAGCGCGTCGAGACCGGCGGAACCGACCACGGCGGCGATGGCGCCGAAGGCACCGATCGGGGCGGCCCACATCACCATGGCGAGGATGCGGAAGACGAGGCGCTGGATGTGCTCGAGACCGCGCAGGATCGGCTGTCCGGCCGAGCCCATGGCCTGCAGCGCGAAGCCGGTGAGCAGCGCGATCAGCAGCACCTGCAGCACCTGCTCCTGGGCGAAGGCGGAGAGGAAGGTGACCGGGATGATCGACAGGACGAACTCGACCGGCGGCAGCGCCTCGTCGGAGACCTGGTCGTGGCCGGAGGCCTTGATCGCGTCGGTCAGGTGCAGCCCGTCGCCCGGGTGCAGGATGTTGCCGACGACCAGCCCGATGGTCAGCGCGACCAGGGACATCACCAGGAAGTAGCCGAGCGCGATACCGCCGACGGCGCCGACCTTGGCGGCCTTCCGTACCGATCCGATGCCGAGCACGATGGTGCAGAAAATGATCGGCGCGATCATCATCTTGATCAGGCTCACGAAGCCCGTGCCGAGCGGCTTGAGCTCGACGCCCACCTCCGGCCAGATCAGGCCCACGGCGATACCGAGCGCCACCGCTGCGATGACGGCGATGTAGAGATAGTGGGTGCGGTCCCGCTTGACTGCGGGTGCGGCAGGTGCCGTATCGGGGGTGCTGGCGGCCACGGCTGCCCTCCTTGACGTCGTCGTCGGCATCACCGGCGTGCGGCTCACGTCCGGGGAATGGGGAGATGGGGACGGGGGTGCGGATCTCTGTGCTTTCGGTGCCGGAAGCGTTGGCCGGAACCGATTGGCCCGCTTCCGCTCTCGCACTCAATGCGGTGACTATCCCGTGCCCTGTGAGGCCGGTCACCCTTCCGTTCATTTAGTTCACACTTAACGTGCGAGGCACACTGACGACATGCACATGCGCGTCCCGAGACCTCGCAGCCTGGCCGCCCAGCTCTTCGCCATGCAGGCGGTGCTGATAGCGGTCGTCGTGGCCGGATACGCGCTGTTCACGTACGTCAGCGACCAGCACCAGGCCGAGGACGCGGCGCGCCGCCAGGCCCTGGCGGTGGCCCGCTCGATCGCGGACTCCCCGTCCGTACGGGAGGCGATCGCCACCCCCCACCCCAGCGCCGAGCTCCAGCCGTACGCGCTGAAGGTGATGAAGGACGCCGACGTCGACTTCGTGACGATCATGAACCCCAAGGGCATCCGCTGGACCCACCCGAACCCGAAGCAGATCGGCAAGCACTTCGTCGGCAACATCCAGCCGGCCCTTCGCGGCACGCCCTTCACCGAGACCTACACGGGCACCCTGGGCGCCTCGGTCCGCGCGGTCACCCCGATCAAGGACGGCAAGGAGATCGTGGGTCTCGTCAGCGCGGGCATCAAGGTCAAGGCGATCAGCAAGCAGGTGCAGAGCCAGGTCTCGGCGCTGCTCGGTGTCGCGGCCGGCGCCCTGGCGCTCGGCGCGATCGGCACGTACGTCGTCAACGCGCGCCTGCGCCGCCACACCCACGGCATGAACGCGGCCGAGCTCAGCCGGATGCACGACTACCACGAGGCGGCGTTGCATGCGGTGCGGGAGGGGCTGCTGATGCTGGACGGGCAGTACCGGGTGGCGCTGATCAACGACGGTGGGCGGGAGTTGCTGGGGCTGCCGGGCGAGGAGGACGTGGTCGGCAGGTCGGTCGCTGAACTGGGCCTGCCGGCTCCCCTCACGGGAGCGCTGCTGGCTTCCGAGCCTCGGGTGGACGAGGTGCATCTGACGGCGGACCGGGTGCTGGTGGTGAACACCTCGCCGGTGTCGGGCGGCGAGCGCCGGGGCACCGTGGTGACCCTGCGGGACGTGACCGAACTGCAGTCCCTGATGGGTGAGTTGGACTCCGAGCGCGGCTTCACCCAGGCCCTGCGCTCGCAGGCGCACGAGGCGGCGAACCGGCTGCACACGGTGGTGTCCCTGATCGAGCTGGGCCGCGCCGAGGAGGCGGTGGACTTCGCGACGGCGGAGCTGGAGCTGGCGCAGGCGCTGACCGACCAGGTGGTGGCGGCGGTGAGCGAACCGGTCCTTGCGGCCCTGCTGCTGGGCAAGACGGCCCAGGCCAACGAGCGGGGCGTGGAGCTGGTGGTGTCGGAGGACAGCCGCCTCGACGACGGGCTGCTCCCGGAGTCCCTGCCCTCGCGCGACCTGGTGACGATCCTCGGCAACCTGATCGACAACGCGGTGGACGCGGCTCAGGGCAGCGTCGGCGCGCGGGTGACGGTGACGGCGTACGCGGAGGGTGCCGAGCTGGTGATGCGGGTCGCGGACACCGGCACGGGGGTGGATCCCGCCCATGCCGAGCTGGTATTCCAACGGGGGTTCTCGACGAAGCCGGCCGGACCCGGCGGGCGGGGGCTCGGGCTGGCGCTGGTGCGGCAGGCGGTCACCCGCCAGGAAGGGACGTTGACGGTGGCGGAGGGCACGGACAGTGGCGCGGTGTTCGAGGTGCGGCTGCCGCTGCGCACGGCCGACCTGACCGGGCAGGCCGGCGTGAGAGGTGAAGTATGACGACCCAGCAGCCCATCCGTGTCCTGGTCGTGGAGGACGACCCGGTGGCCGCCGACGCGCACGTCATGTACGTCGGCCGGGTGCCGGGCTTCGTGGCCGTCGGCAAGGCGCACACGGGCGCGGAGGCCCGCCGCCTGCTGGACCGTACGCCGGTGGACCTGCTTCTGCTGGACCTGCACCTGCCCGATGTGCACGGCCTGCAGTTCGCACGCTCCCTGCGGGCCGCCGGGCACCACGCGGACGTGATCGCGGTGACGTCGGCGCGGGATCTGACGGTGGTGCGGGAGGGGGTCTCGCTGGGCGTCGTCCAGTACGTACTGAAGCCCTTCACCTTCGCGACCCTGCGCGACCGCCTGGTCCGCTACGCCGAGTTCCACGCGGCGGCGGGCGAGGCGAGCGGCCAGGACGAGGTGGACCGGGCACTGGCGACGCTGCGGGCACCGTCGCCGGCGGCCCTGCCCAAGGGGTTGAGCGCGCCGACGCTGGAGCGGGTCACGGTGGCACTGCGCGACTGCACGGAGGGGTTGACGGCGACCGGGGTGGCGGAGGCGGTGGGCATCTCGCGGATCACGGCCCGCCGCTATCTGGAGCACCTGGTGGACGCGGGGCGGGCGGCGCGGAGTCCGCAGTACGGGACGGTGGGGCGGCCGGAGCTGCAGTACCGGTGGGTGAGCAGCCCTAACTGAACGGCCTTGCGTACAGCACGACTTGCACCCCGAGGCCGATGACGGCGAGCGCTTCGAGCGCCGAGAGGAACAGCAGCCCGGCGGTGGTCTGTCCCGCGGCCCAGTACACGGTGAGGCCGGCGAGGGGGACGACGCAGAAGGCCAACAGGTCGACGGCGCACTGGATGGCTTTACGGGAACGCCGGCGGGCGTCACCGCGGTGCACCGTCTCCCAGGCGAAAGCCCCCTCGGCATGGGCGAGTTGGGCCAGCCGCGGGCCGAGATCGTCACGGACGAACCTGCCGATCGCGGAGATCTTCTCGTCGTTGACGAGGTAGGTCCAGCCGAGGACGACGGTGACGGGCGGGAGCGCGAGCAGCATGGCGGGCTGCCTGGCCTGGGCGGCCGCGGCGATGACTGCGGCGACGACGGCGAGGGTGACGTAGAGAAGGTTGTCCCGGAAGCCGATACGGGACTTCTGCTCGTCCTTGACGGTCTGGTACTCGGCGAGGAGCAGTTGGCCGGTGGTGACCCCTTGTTCCGGCATGCGTTCCCTCTCCCCCCGGTCGGTGCGTCGGTGCGTCGGTGCCAACACGACGTCTGTGCAGGTCACTTGGAAGTACCTTAAAGGGGTGACGCAACCCACTGCGGCGGTGCTGACCGCGTTGTCGTCGGAGTACACGGCGGTACGGGGAGGGCTCGGACTCCGAGGAGGGGCCCCATCGGGCGACGTACGGAGGGGATCACCTCGACTTCCGGGGGAGCGTCCTCAGCGGGCCGTTCGTTGCCAAGCGGGTTGAACGGGGGTACGAGGGGCGGTAGTTCGGGACCGGGCGGCCAACCGGAGGCGGCCACCCCGCTCACCCGATCGAGGCCTGTGCCCACGGGCGCCGCCCCGCCGACGCCCAATCCCGCGCACACGCATTGACCTGACTAGACCACTCCACTTACGTTCACCGGGCAGTCATCCCGGCCACAACGAAGTGAAGCCGCAGGAGGTCATGCCCGTGCGCCCCACCGCCGCCTTCCCCCTCCTCTCCGCCCTCCTCACCACCGCCCTCGCCGCAACAACCCTCACCGCCTGCGGCAGTGGCTCCGGCAGCAGCCCCGACACCGTGAAGGTCTCCTTCAAACAGTCCACGGACAACTCCATCAAGGTGATGGACGACTTCCTCGCGGACGTCAAGAAGCAGTTCGAGAAGAAGTACCCCGGCAAGAAGGTCGAGCTCGTCCCGATCAAGGCCCCGGACTCGGAGTACTACACCAAGCTCCAGCAGATGCTCCGCTCCCCCAAGACCGCCCCCGACCTGGTCTACGAGGACACGTTCCTCATCAACTCGGACATCACCAGCGGGTACTTGAAACCCCTCGACCCGTACCTCGCCAAGTGGCCGGACTGGAACCAGTTCATCGACACGGCGAAGACCGCGGCCAAGGCCGAGGACGGCAAGACGTACGGCGTCCCGGACGGCACCGACACCCGGGGCCTCTGGTTCGACAAGGGCATCTTCAAGAAGGCCGGTCTGCCCACCACTTGGCAGCCGAAGAACTGGGCGGACATCCTCTCCGCCGCCCGCACCATCAAACGGAAAGTCCCCGGCGTCACCCCTCTCAACGTCTACACCGGAAAACCCGCCGGTGAGGCCGCCACGATGCAGACCTTCGAGATGCTGCTCTACGGCACGGGTGACGGCAGCTCGGACCCCCTGTACGACAAGGCCTCCAAGAAGTGGATCGCCGGCAGCCAGGGCTTCAGGGACTCCCTCGCCTTCGTCGAAACGGTCTACCAGGAGAAGCTCGGCACCGACGTCGCCACCGCCCTCGACCCCAACATCCAGACCATCGTCCGCGGCGAGATGCTCCCCAAGGGCAAGCTCGGCATCGCCCTCGACGGCTCCTGGCTCCCGCAGGACTGGCTGAAGGGCTCCGGGCACGAATGGCCGCAGTGGTCCGGCGAGTTGGGGCTCGCGTACATGCCGACCCAGCACGGCCAGGCCCCCGGGAAGGTGAGCATGTCCGGCGGCTGGACCTGGGCGGTCCCGGCCAAGGCGGGCAATCCCGACCTGGCCTTCGACTTCATCAAGACGATGCAGACCAAGGCGAACGCCGAGAAGTGGTACATCGCCAACTCCGGTATCGCGGTACGGAAGGACGTCGCGGGCGACCCGTCGTACGCGTCCGCCCAGCCCGGCATCAAGTTCTTCACGGACCTCGTCGCGAGCACGCACTACCGGCCGGCGTACCCGGCGTATCCGAAGGTCTCCACGGCCGTCCAGGAGGCGATGGAGGGCGTGACGACGGGCGACACGTCGGTCGACAAGGCGGCGAGCGGTTACGACGACGCGCTCAAGGACGCCACGGACAACCAGGTGATCAAGAAGTGAGCGGCGGCACCCACCCATGACCGCCGCAGCAGCACCGCACGCGACGGACGGCCCGGAGATCTCCAAGACCCCTCCGGGCCCGACGCCCCGCCCGCCCTCCCGCCGCTCGAAGACCCTCCGCGCCCTCACCCGGGCCCTCCCCGTCTCCCCGGCCCTGATCCTGCTGCTCCTCTTCCTCGCGGGCCCGATCGCCTACTGCGCGTACATCGCCTTCACCGACCTCCAGCTCACCGGCCAGGCCCACTCGTCCTTCGTCGGCCTGGCCAACTTCCGCAAGGCCTTCGGCGACGAGGAGTTCCTCAACGCCGTATGGCTGACCCTCGTCTTCACGGTCGTGTCCTCCCTCCTCGGGCAGAACACCCTGGGCCTGGCGCTGGCGGCCCTGATGCAGCGGGCGTCGCAGCCGGTCCGCACGCTCACCGGCGGCATAGTGATCACGGCATGGGTCCTGCCGGAGGTGGTCGCGGGCTTCCTCCTCTACGCCTTCTTCCGCCGCGAGGGCACCCTGAACGCCATCCTCGACGGGCTCCATCTCCCGTCCCAGAACTGGCTGTTCACCCTGCCGATCCTGGCGGTGTCCTTCGCGAACGTCTGGCGGGGAACGGCCTTCTCGATGCTGGTCTACTCGGCGGCCCTGAACGAAATCCCCAAGGAGATCACGGAAGCCGCCGAGGTCGACGGTGCCGGCGGCTGGCGCCGCATGTGGCACATCACGCTCCCGATGATCCGCCGCTCCATCGGCACCAACCTGATGCTCAACACCCTCCAGACCCTGTCCGTCTTCGGCCTGATCTGGGTGATGACACGAGGCGGCCCGGGCGACAAGAGCCAGACCCTCCCCCTCTTCATGTACGAACAGGCCTTCCAGAACAGCATGATCGGCTACGGCACCGCAGTCGCCCTGCTCCTGCTCCTGGTCGGCTCGCTGTTCTCCCTGGTCTACCTGCGCCTGCTGCGAACGGAGGTCTGACACACCATGGCCCTCACTCTCGCCTCCCGCCGCCGCAGCCGCCGACTGGCCGCGGACGCGGGCCTGCTGGCGGTCGCCGCCGCCTTCGCACTCCCCCTGGCCTGGGTCCTGCTCTCCTCGGTGGACCCGCACGCGGACCTCAGGGTGAAGGCCCCCGACGGCCTCACGCTCGACAACTTCGACGCGATCCTGACCTCGGACATCACCTTCACCCCCCTCCTCAACAGCCTGATCCTGTGCGGCGGCGCGACCCTGCTGACGGTGGTGTGCGCGGCGCTGGCGGCGTACCCCCTGTCCCGCTTCCGCTCGCGCCTGAACCGCCCCTTCCTCCTGACGATCCTCTTCGCGACGAGCCTGCCCATCACGGCGATCATGGTGCCGGTGTACGCGCTGTTCGTTCAGGTGAACCTGATCGACACCGTGCAGGGCACCATCCTGTTCTTCGCCGCGTCCCAACTCCCGTTCGCCATCTGGCTGATGAAGAACTTCATGGACGGCGTACCGAAGGAACTGGAGGAGGCGGCATGGACGGACGGGGCCTCGTCGATGCAGTCGCTCGTAAGGATCGTGCTGCCCCTGATGGGTCCGGGCGTGGCGGTGGTCACCGTCTTCTCGTTCGTCGTCATGTGGGGCAACTTCTTCGTCCCGTTCATGCTCCTGCTGACACCCGACCAGATGCCGGCATCGGTCAGCATCAACGAGTTCTTCGGAAACCGGGGGATGGTGGCCTACGGCCAGCTGGCGGCGTTCTCGATCGTCTACTCGACGCCGGTGATTCTGCTGTACGTGCTGATCGCCCGGCGGCTCGGCGGCGGGTTCGCGCTCGGGGGTGCCGTCAAGGGCTGACCCCGCTCACGACGAGGGCAGCACCCCCGGCCGGAACGGCTCCACCCCCACGACCCGCCGCACCCGCACCGGCTCGATCAGCAACATCACCCGCCGCTCCCCGGGCAGCAGCCACGGGTACCGCTCCTCCCCGATGTACTTCGTCGTCAGCCGGTCCATCGCGCGCTCCGCCTCCTCCCCCTCGACGAACCGCACCACCCGCCCCCGTATCTCCACCCGGTCGTAGGGGTTCTCCGTGTCGTGGTGGGACAGCGAGACGTTCGGATTGCGCCGCAGGTTCTGCTCCTTCACACGGCCGATCGACGTGTTGACCATGACGTACTCGCCTTCGAGGTCCGCCCACATGGGCGAGACCTGGGGCGCGCCGTCGGGGCCGACCGTGGCGAGGTGCCAGAAGTTCGGGGCCAGGAGGCGTTCGCGAATATGCCCCTCCACCTTGCCATTCACCTCGTACATGAAGATCACGTCCTCTCCGGCCGCCCGTCCGGACGGGCCGACGCCATCCTCGCCAGCGCTGCCGCCCCGCCGACAGACGATCTTCGGCCACCGGGAACGGACGTCCGAAACCGTACGTTCCTACAATCCGTGATACTGGCCGAACAGACCGTAGTCATCGCACCGTCGCGCCCCTAGCTTGTGCCCCGTGCGCCATCCCTCTCCCCGCCCGAACCGCCAGGACCGCCCAAGCCGTCAGAACCACCCCGACCGCCACAACCGCTCGGACCGCCCGAACCAGCCCGCCCCCTCGACGCCGCCCTTCAACGCCCCCGCCGCCCGCCGACTGCGCGCCGCCCTCAACATGGGCCCCGAACACGTCGCCTTCGGCTTGCGCGCCTCGTACGGACTGCCCTACGTCACCCCGGATCTCGTCCTCGCCTGGGAACGCGGGCTCACGGGACCCACCAGCGCCGAACTCACCGCTCTCGCAGGTGTGTTGTGGTGCTCCCCCGGTGAACTCCTCGGCAAGCCGCGGACCTTGCGCGAGCACCGCATCGCCCGCGGTCTCGCGCCCGACGACGTCGCCCGCACCGCCGGCCTCGAACTCCTCGCCTATCTCCACATGGAGGAGCACAACGCCTGGCGCGGCAACGAACGCCAGTCGGCCGCACTCGCCGACCTGCTCCAGCTCTCGCTCCCGGACTTCATCACCGTCACCGGCCGCGAGGCGAAGCTCGCCGATCTGCTCCGCAGCGCCGTCACCACACGCTGGCAGGCCTACGTCCGCCCGGTCGGCAAGATGGTGCCCCTGGACCGGCGCCTCCTGGAGGACACCCTCCAGGAGCTGCACCAGGACTACCAGGGGCAGATGGCCGCCACGCTGAGCTGGGGCGACGGAGACGCCGCGAGCGATGCCGGCGAGGCCGGACGGGACTTCCTGGACCGGATCGTCGACCTCTTCTGGGCAGCCGTCCAGGACAACACCACCTGAAACGGCGGTGCTAGAACACCGACTCCGCCTCGTCCATACGGTCCTTCGGGACCGTCTTCAGCTCGGTCACCGCCTCCGCCAGCGGCACCATCACGACGTCCGTCCCGCGCAGGGCCGTCATCCTGCCGAACTCGCCCCGGTGCGCCGCCTCCACCGCGTGCCAGCCGAAGCGGGTGGCGAGGACTCGGTCGTAGGCGGTCGGGACGCCGCCGCGCTGCACATGGCCGAGGATGACCGGCTTGGCCTCCTTGCCGAGCCGGCGCTCCAGCTCGTACGCCAGCGCCGTACCGATGCCCTGGAAGCGCTCGTGGCCGAACTTGTCGATGTCGCCCTTGCCGTAGTCCATGCTGCCCTCGGCGGGGTGTGCGCCCTCCGCCACGCAGACGACCGCGAACTTCTTGCCGCGGGCGAAGCGCTCCTCGACCATCTTGACGAGGTCGGCCGGGTCGAAGGGGCGCTCGGGCAGGCAGATGCCGTGCGCGCCGGCGGCCATGCCGGACTCCAGCGCGATCCAGCCCGCGTGGCGGCCCATGACCTCGACGACCATCACGCGCTGGTGGGACTCGGCGGTCGTCTTCAGGCGGTCCATCGCCTCCGTGGCGACGCCGACCGCGGTGTCGAAGCCGAAGGTGCGGTCCGTGGAGGAGATGTCGTTGTCGATCGTCTTCGGTACGCCGACCACCGGCAGGCCCGCGTCGGACAGCATCCGCGCCGCCGTCAGCGTGCCCTCGCCGCCGATCGGGATCAGGGCGTCGATGCCGAACTCGTGGATCATGTCGGAGGCGTTGGCGCAGGCCTCGCGCAGCCGGTCGCGCTCCAGGCGGGAGGAGCCGAGGATGGTGCCGCCGCGGGCCAGGATGCCGCTGACGGAGTCCAGGTCCAGGGTGCGGAAGCGGCCGTCGAGCAGACCCGCGTAGCCGTCCTCGAAGCCGATGACCTCGTCGCCGTACGTGGTGACCGCTCGGTGCACGACCGATCGGATCACTGCGTTCAGACCAGGGCAGTCGCCGCCGGCGGTGAGAACTCCGATGCGCATCGTGCTGTGTCTCCTGCTCGCTGTTGATACCGGTGAGCCAGTCCGATTGTTTCATGCCCCACAGGCGGCTGCCGTTTCCCCCGGGACAGGCCCCGGGCGCCGGTCAACGGGCCGATGCCGGCGGGCGCCTTATCCAGCCCCGGGGGTATTGTCAAGAGGGTTCCGCTCACCCCGGTGGGCGATTTTCGCGAGCCCTCACCGCCGACGACAGACGCCAGACGAAACGGAGAGCACGCGTGACGCGCAGCGTGTACGTGACCGGAATCGACCGCGGCGACGGCCGCCAGGTCGTCGAGCTGGGGGTCATGGAGCTCCTGACCCGCCAGGTCGACCGGGTGGGGGTGTTCCGGCCGCTTGTCCACCACCAGCCCGACCGCCTGTTCGAGCTGCTGCGCGCCCGCTACCGGCTCGCCCAGGACCCGGCCACCGTCTACGGCATGGACTACCACGAGGCCTCCGCCCTCCAGGCCGAGCGCGGGGCCGACGAGCTGGTGTCCACGCTCGTCGACCGGTTCCACCGCGTCGCGCGGGACTTCGACGTGGTCCTCGTCCTGGGCACCGACTTCGCCGACACCCAGCTGCCGGACGAACTGTCCCTCAACGCCCGGCTGGCGAACGAGTTCGGCGCGTCCGTGATCCCCGTGGTGGGCGGCCGCAAACAGACCGCCGAGTCCGTGCTCGCCGAGACGCGCAACGCCTACCGGGCGTACGAGGCGCTGGGCTGCGACGTCCTGGCGATGGTGGCGAACCGGGTCGCCCGCGAGGACCGTGACGAGATCGCGGGCAGCCTCGACGGCCGGCTCCCGGTGCCGTGCTACGTCGTCCCGGACGAGCCCGCCCTGTCCGCCCCCACCGTCTCCCAGATCGGCCAGGCCCTCGGCGCCAAGGTCGTCCTCGGCGACGACTCGGGGCTGGCGCGCGACGCCCTGGACTTCGTCTTCGGCGGTGCGATGCTGCCGAACTTCCTGAGCGCCCTGACCCCGGGCTGTCTGGTCGTCACCCCGGGAGACCGCGCCGACCTGGTCGTCGGCTCGCTCGCCGCGCACAGCGCCGGCACCCCGCCGATAGCCGGCGTGCTGCTCACCCTGAACGAGGTCCCGAGCGACGAGATCCTCACCCTCGCCGCCCGCCTCGCACCCGGCACCCCGGTGCTCTCGGTGGCCGGCAACAGCTTCCCCACCGCCGCCGAACTCTTCTCCCTGGAAGGGAAGTTGAACGCGGCCACGCCGAGGAAGGCGGAGACCGCGCTCGGCCTCTTCGAGCGGTACGTCGACACCGCCGACCTCAACAGGCGCGTCTCCGCCCCGAGCAGCGACCGCCTGACGCCCATGATGTTCGAGCACAAGCTCCTCGAGCAGGCCCGCTCCGACAAGCGCCGGGTCGTGCTCCCCGAAGGCACGGAAGAGCGCATCCTGCACGCCGCCGAGGTGCTGCTGCGCCGCGGCATCTGCGACCTCACCCTGCTCGGCCCGGTCGACCAGATCCGCAAGAAGGCCGCCGACCTCGGCATCGACCTGGGCGACTGCCGGCTGATCGACCCGGCCACCAGCGAGCTGCGCGACGCCTTCGCCGAGCAGTACGCCGCCTTCCGCGCCCACAAGGGCGTCACGGTCGAGTTGGCGTACGACGTCGTCTCGGACGTGAACTACTTCGGCACGCTGATGGTCCAGGAGGGCCTGGCCGACGGCATGGTCTCGGGCTCGGTCCACTCGACCGCCGCGACGATCCGCCCGGCCTTCGAGATCATCAAGACCAAGCCGGACGCCGACATCGTCTCGTCGGTCTTCTTCATGTGCCTCGCCGACAAGGTCCTCGTCTACGGCGACTGCGCCGTGAACCCCGATCCCGACGCCGAGCAGCTCGCCGACATCGCCACGCAGTCCGCCACCACGGCCGCCCGGTTCGGCGTGGAGCCGCGGATCGCGATGCTGTCGTACTCGACGGGTACGTCCGGCTCGGGAGCCGACGTCGACAAGGTGCGGGAGGCGACCGAGCTCGTCCGTGAAAGGCGCCCCGACCTGAAGATCGAGGGGCCGATCCAGTACGACGCCGCCGTGGAGCCGTCGGTCGCGGCCACCAAGCTGCCGGGCTCCGAAGTCGCGGGGCAGGCAAGCGTGTTGATCTTCCCCGACCTCAACACCGGCAACAACACCTACAAGGCCGTGCAGCGTTCGGCCGGCGCGATCGCCGTCGGTCCGGTGCTGCAGGGTCTGCGCAAGCCGGTCAACGACCTGTCCCGGGGCGCCCTCGTCTCGGACATCGTCAACACCGTCGCCATCACGGCGATCCAGGCCCAGTCCCCTCAGTCACCGAGCGAGAAGGCAACCGTCCAGTGAGCGCGTCCCGCGTCCTCGTCCTCAACTCCGGCTCCTCGTCGGTGAAGTACCAGCTGCTCGACATGCGCGAAGGCGGCCGGCTGGCGGTGGGCCTCGTCGAGCGGATCGGCGAGGAGACCTCGCGGCTGAAGCACACACCGGCCGGCGGCGCCTCCCGTGAGTGGAGCGGGCCGATCGCCGACCACGAGGCCGCGCTGAAGGCCGTGTCGGAAGAACTGGCGAAAGACGGGCTGGGACTGGACTCGCCCGAGCTCGCCGCGATCGGGCACCGGGTCGTGCACGGCGGGAAGGCCTTCACCGAGCCGACGGTCATCGACGACGCCGTACTCGCCGAGATCGAGCGGCTCATACCGGTGGCCCCGCTGCACAACCCGGCCAACCTCACCGGCATCCGCACCGCCCGAGACCTGCGCCCCGACCTCCCCCAGGTCGCCGTCTTCGACACCGCCTTCCACACCACGATGCCGGAGTCGGCCGCGCGCTACGCGATCGACGTGCAGACCGCCGACGAGCACCGCATCCGGCGCTACGGCTTCCACGGGACCTCGCACGCGTACGTCTCCCGGGCCACCGCCGAGCTGCTCGGCAAGGCGCCCGAGGAGGTCAACGTCATCGTGCTGCACCTCGGCAACGGGGCCTCCGCGTCGGCCGTACGGAAGGGCCGGTGCGTGGACACCTCCATGGGGCTCACGCCTTTGGAGGGGCTCGTGATGGGTACGCGATCCGGGGACATGGACCCGGCCGTCATCTTCCATTTGATGCGTGTTGGCGGAATGTCCACGGACGAGATCGACACTCTTCTCAACAAGAAGAGCGGGCTGATCGGGCTGTGCGGTGACAACGACATGCGGGAGATCCGCCGCCGGGTCGACGAAGGCGACCAAGAGGCGAAGCTCGCCTTCGAGATCTACATTCACCGTCTGAAGAAGTACATCGGCGCCTATTACGCCGTGCTCGGTACGGTGGACGCGATCGCGTTCACCGCGGGGGTCGGCGAGAACGCGGCGCCGGTGCGGGAGGCGGCCGTCGCGGGCCTGGAGACCCTGGGCCTGGCGGTGGACGGCGCGCTCAACGCCATACGCAGCGACGAGCCGCGGCTGATCTCTCCCGAGGACGCACGGGTGAAGGTCGCCGTGGTGCCGACCGACGAAGAACTGGAAATCGCGACGCAGACCTACGCACTGGTCGGGCGGTATTGATATGCGGCTCCGCCGCTTGGCAACTCATCAGTAACCGCAACTGAGCGCGGTTCCGCCCATTTGCATCTTCCGCCAGACGGAATATTCCGCGGCGAAACAAACCGATAGGATCGCCCCCATGCGCCGTTCGAAAATCGTCTGTACTCTCGGCCCCGCGGTCGACTCCCACGAAATGCTGGTCTCGATGATCGAGGCCGGAATGAACGTGGCCCGGTTCAACTTCAGCCACGGCACCCACGCCGAGCACCAGGGCCGGTACGACCGCGTCCGTGCCGCCGCCAAGGAGACCGGCCGGGCCATCGGTGTCCTCGCCGACCTCCAGGGCCCGAAGATCCGTCTGGAGACCTTCGCCGAGGGCCCGGTCGAGCTCGAGCGGGGTGACGAGTTCGTCATCACCGTCGAGGACGTCCCCGGCGACAAGACCATCTGCGGTACGACGTACAAGGGCCTGCCCGGTGACGTCGACCGCGGCGACCAGATCCTGATCAACGACGGCAACGTCGAGCTGAAGGTCCTGGACGTCGAGGGCCCGCGGGTCAGGACGATCGTCATCGAGGGCGGTGTCGTCTCCGACCACAAGGGCATCAACCTGCCCGGCGCGGCCGTGAACGTGCCCGCGCTGAGCGAGAAGGACGTCGAGGACCTCCGCTTCGCGCTGCGCATGGGCGCCGACATGGTCGCGCTGTCCTTCGTCCGCGACGCCAGGGACGTGGCCGACGTCCACAAGGTGATGGACGAGGAGGGCCGCCGGGTCCCCGTCATCGCCAAGGTGGAGAAGCCGCAGGCGGTGGACAACATGGAGGACGTCGTGATGGCGTTCGACGCCGTCATGGTGGCCCGCGGCGACCTGGCCGTCGAGTACCCGCTCGAGAAGGTCCCCATGGTGCAGAAGCGCCTCATCGAGCTGTGCCGCCGCAACGCCAAGCCGGTGATCGTGGCGACCCAGATGATGGAGTCGATGATCACCAACTCCCGTCCCACGCGCGCCGAGGCGTCCGATGTCGCCAACGCGATCCTGGACGGCGCGGACGCGGTCATGCTGTCCGCCGAGTCGAGCGTGGGCGCGTACCCGGTCGAGACCGTGAAGACGATGTCGAAGATCGTCGCCGCGGCCGAACAGGAGCTGCTGAGCAAGGGCCTGCAGCCGCTGGTTCCGGGCAAGAAGCCGCGTACGCAGGGTGGTTCGGTCGCCCGTGCGGCCTGCGAGATCGCCGACTTCCTCGGCGGCCGGGGCCTGGTGGCCTTCACGCAGTCCGGCGACACGGCCCGCCGGCTGTCGCGCTACCGCGCCCAGCAGCCGATCATCGCCTTCACGACCGACGAGAACACCCGCAACCAGCTGGCGCTCAGCTGGGGCGTGGAGTCGCACGTGGTGCCGTTCGTGAACACCACGGACGAGATGGTCGACATGGTCGACCAGGAGATCGCCAAGATCAACCGCTTCAACCCGGGCGAGATCGTCATCATCACCGCCGGCTCGCCCCCCGGCGTCCCCGGCACCACCAACATGCTCCGCGTCCACCACATCGGCGGCGGCCAGGGCAACTGACGTAGCCGCAAAGGCACTTGTACGGCGCTGAGGGCGCCCCCTGAAGCAGGGGGCGCCCTCAGTGTGTGCGGCTCCCGAACGGGCCCTGTGGCGGCGCTCAGCCGGTTCCGTCGGTCGTGTACACGTGCATCCCGGGCACATGCAGGGTTCCGCCGAACTGGGCGGCCTGGACGACCTTCACGTTGGTGAAGTAGATCAGCGGGATGTTCAGCGGCGGCGGGTTGTCCGGGCTGAACGTGATCGGGATCAGACCGAACAGGTTCCCGGAGATGGACTCCGTGTACATCGTGGTGGCGCCACCGGTGATCGTGGACGTCGTACCCGAGCCGGCCTGCACGTGGTACGTCTTGCCCTGCTGGGTGTCCTTGACCGTCTGGTGCAGGTCGCCGATGTCGGTGCCCTTGGAGATGACGTACTTCAGCACCTTCTTCTTGGTGCCGTTGGCCGTCTTCACCTCCACGATGCCCTGGTAGTCGGCGCCCTTCAGGGTCAGCGAGCTGGCCGACAGGTACCAGGGGTCGTCCGCCACCGGCACCTTGTTGTCGACGCCGCTCTCGTCGTCCGTGGCGGCCGGGCAGTTCTCCGCGTCCGTGGAGGAACTCGCCGACGGGCTCGCGGAGGAGGTGGCCGCGTCGGCCGCCTCCTCGGCCGCCTTGGTGGCCTCCTCGGCCGCCTTGGTCGCCGTGTCGGTGGTGTCCTTCACGGTGTCGCCCACCGTGTCGGTGACCTTCTTGGTCGTGTCCTTCACGGTGTCGGACGCGCTCGAGTCCGAGGAGTCCTTCGACGAGTCGCTCGCCGAGGACGACGCGGACGCGGACGGCGTCGGGCTCGCGCTGGACGTGGAACTGTCGCTGCCGCCGGTGAAGATGCTGCCGATCGCGGTGCCGATGTCGTCCAGCAGACCGCCACCGCTGCTGCTGCTCGCGGACGCCGAGGGGCTCGGCGTCGCGGTGTCGCCGCTCGACGTGTCCTTGCTCGAACTCTCCGACGCGGACGGCGTGGGCGTCGCCTTGTCGTCGGAACCTGAATCCGACGAAGAGGTCTTGCCGGAGTCCGTGCTCTTGTCCGAGTCGGCGGAGGACGTCGCCGACGGGCTCGGCGTCGCGCTCTCCTTGTCGGCGGAGTCACCGGACGCCGAGGCCGAGGAGTCGTCCAGCGCGGCGACACAGTCCTTGTACTCGTCGGCGGTCAGGCTCTTCGACGAGGTGGAGCCACCGCTGTCGGCGAGCGCGAGCGAGGACGTGAACCCCATTCCCATGAGGACCGCCGTCGGCATCGCCGCCATGGCTATCGCCTTGCCGGCCGGCATGTGGAACTTGCTGAACAGCGGCTTCTTGGGTGCCGCATGGCGCGGCCCGGTTCTCACACGGGACTCGTCCACATCAGTCCCGTGTGTCACCTTGTCAGCCGGCACTGTGCCTCCCGTTCGCCCCGTTCGCCGGGCTCGTTCCTGACAGATCGTTCGGCTCGCCCACCACGGGCTTGAGGATCGTGGTGTCCGGGTCCAGGGCCTCGGGGCCGTCGCCCGTTCCCGGCGTCTCCTCCTGCGCGGCCTCCGCGGGCGGCTCGCCCGGCGCCCACGCCACGGCCATGGCCCCGCCGACCAGCGAGAGCAGGAAGCCCATCAGGAAGCCGCCGATGTTGGACACGGGGATGGACACGAGCCCCAGCAGGATCGCCGCGACACCCGCGAAGACCCGTACGTGCTTCTGGAACCAGAGGCTGATGCCCAGGACTACGAGCAGCACACCGATGATCAGGGAGCCGGCGCCGCCGGTGGTGGCCATCGCCAACGTCAGGTGGCCGACCTGGAGGTGCGCGTACGGGAAGTACATGATCGGAAAGCCGGCGAGCAGGACGAACAGTCCGGCCCAGAACGGCCGCGTACCCCGCCAGGCGCGGAACTGCAGCCTCCGGCGGCTGAACTGGCCGACGGGTGCGGCAGGAGTCTCGGCGCTCATGGAAAACAGCTCCCTGGTGCGGCGTTGCTGTGGTGATGAAGCTTGGTGGTGGTGCTGTGGTGGCGAGTTGTAGTGCGTGTGAAGAATGTGGTGGAAGGTGGACGGGCGGGGGCGCCGTCGGCTCCCCCGCCCGTCACCGAGCGCCTAGTAGCACTCGTGAGTGCCCGTCTTGACGGACATCTTCAGCCCACTGAGCTTGAAGGTTCCGGCGGTGGTCGCCCACGCCGTCTGCTTCACGCCGACCAGCGAGGCGTGCTCGGCCTGCTGCGCGAACCCGTACGGGTTCGCGGCGTCGCCGCTGTGGATGCCGGGACCCTTGCTGGCGTCCTTGGCCGCCACACCGATGTCGATGTTCGTGAACGTCGCGTCGGCGCTCAGGTCATCGAGGTCGATGTACAGGTTGTTGGCCTCGACCGGCTTGTCGCCGCCGCCCGCCTTCAGGATCAGGCTGACGCTACCCAGAATCGGGACGTCCGGGGTGACCACGGACTGGCACAGGCCCTTGATCGACGCGGACTTGAACGCCGAGACCGCGACCGGGTGGACCGTCTTCTTGCCGTCGAGGGTGTACCCCGAGTCAAGGGCCCCGTACTGGGAGAAGCCGTCACCTTCCAGCTGGTCGGCCGTCACCTTGAACTGCTGGCCGGACACGCTGAACGACGCGGCGAGAGCGCCCTGCGCGAGGGCGACACCTATCGCGGCCGTAGCGGCGACGCTGGGCACCATGACCACAGCGAACCGCTTCCATCTGGTCCCGCCACGCACCTGGGACTCCATATTTCCTCCTTCTCGGACGTACATCTCCTGACCCTGACTGCCCCCAGTTGGCGGCTCAGCCGGGCAGGGATGGGAGAAGTGCTACGTCCTCGGGAAGGAGAGCGCCCGCCTCGGAGGCGCGAACCGCGCACCGATCACCGGCGATCACCCCCGAGCGACAACCACTGGTCGCGCCTGACACGCATCACGCACAACCTTGCTGGACAGGCTTCGCCGGGTGGGCGAAGACCCCCCTGTCCAAGAGCCGGCATCCGGGACGCCGTCTCTGCTCGGTGGGGACCCAGGAGCTCCCGCGGACCCAACCGGCTGCCGGGGTACGGGAATGGACCGAGCGTCGCCGATCGTGGTGCATTCTCGCCGCCCGCACAAGGGGCTTCGTTACTGGGTAGTAACGGCGGGATAACCGAACAACGACCCACAGGTCTCGGGTAGCGACGGAGGGTGCAGTCGAGGGGGAGGACAAAACTATTGATCGTTGGACAGAATCCGACAGATCAACGCCCGTAACTTACTGGGAGTAACAGCGGCCGCGTTTACCAAGATTTGGTAAAGCGCGGCCGCACTGACGTTCCCCCGGCAAATCTTTCACTTGGGCATCACATGACGTGGCGTTTAGCGACTGGTCAGAACCGGGCCGCCGCCCCGCTCAGAACAGTGCGCGAGCAAGCGCCCGACGGGCCGCCGCCACACGCGGATCATCCGCCCCAACAACCTCGAAGAGCTCCAGCAGTCGCAGACGTACCGTGTCCCGGTCGTCACCCGCGGTGCGCTGGACGGTCTCGATGAGCCGACCGAACGCGTCCTCCACATGACCGCCGACCAGATCCAGGTCCGCCGCGGCGATCTGCGCCCGGACGTCGGCCGGCTTCTCGGCCGCGTCCTTGCGCGCCTGCTGCGGGTCGAGGCCCTGCACCCGCTGCAGCAACTCGGCCTGGGCGAGCCCGAGTTTGGCCTCCGGGTTGGCCGGGTCCTCACTCAGCACGTTCTTGTACGCCTGCACCGCACCGCCGAAGTCCCCTGAATCCAGGGCCCGTACGGCTGCCTCGAGCAGCGCGTCGTACGGCCCGGCCGGCACCGGCTCGGCCGCAGGCCGGCCGCCGCCCGGCTCGGCGTCCGGGTCGACCGTGAGGCCGGTCAGGCCGAAGCGCTGCTCGGCGACCTGGACCAACTGGTCGAGGGTCTGGCGGATCTGGGCCTCACCGGCGGCCCCCTGGAAGAGCGGCAGCGCCTGGCCGGCGACGACCGCGAACACCGCGGGGATCCCCTGGACCCCGAACTGCTGCATCAGCATCTGGTTGGCGTCGACGTCGATCTTGGCGAGCAGGAAGCGGCCGGCGTACTCGACGGCGAGCCGCTCGAGGACCGGGCTCAGCTGCTTGCAGGGCTCGCACCACTCGGCCCAGAAGTCGATGACTACGGGTACCTCGGTGGACCGCTGCAGGACGTCGCGCTCGAACCCGGCCTCGTCGACCTCGATGACGAGGTCGGCCGGGGAGACGGCTCCCGTGCCGCCGCCCTGCCGGGCCGCTTCGGCGCGGGCCTGCTCCGCCTTCGTCTTGGCCTCCTGGGCCGCCTTCACCGCGGCGAGGTCGACGACTCCGCTCATGGACATGTTCCGTGGCTGCATGCGTCTATCCTCCCCCGTCTGCGCGCGCAAGTGAAAAGCGTTGTGAAAGCCGGTCGTACTGTTCGCTGTCGGACGCCGGGTCCCCACCCCACGCCCAGTGGTCGTCGCCCGTGGATCCGCTCACGAGCTTTCGCTACGAGTCGTAGCGTAATGGCACCGGGTGCCTTCGGAACACCACCCCCCGGTGATCTCCCTCACGGCCTCACAGGAACCGCCGGTTATGGTCGTGGGATGCAGAGCCGCACTCCCGCCCCACGGGCCACAGGACGCCCGCGCAGCGCTGCCGCGGACGCCGCGATCCTGGCGGCCACACGGGAGGCGCTGGTCGAGCTGGGCTGGTCGAAGCTCACCCTGGGAGACGTGGCGACGCGGGCCGGGGTTGCAAAGACGACCCTGTACCGCCGCTGGGCGGGCAAGAACGAGCTGGTGGTCGACGCGGTGGCCGAGCTCTTCGACGAACTGACCCTCCCCGACCGCGGCACCCTGGCCGCCGACATCGAGGGCGTGGTCCTGCAGTTCGCGGCGATCCTCGCCCGTCCGGAGGCCAGGAGCGGCCTGATGGCGGTGGTCGCGGAGTCCACCCGCGACGACGCGCTGCGCGCACGGATCCGCGAGTCGATCGTGGAGCGCCAGAAGCGCCTGGTCCTGGAGGGCCGCTCCCGCGCCCAGACCCGTGGCGAGCTGCCCCCGGAGACGGATCCCGGGGAGGCGGCCCGCACGGTCGACCTGATCTTCGACGTGGTGGCCGGCGCGGTGGTCCACCGCACCCTGGTGAGCGCGGAACCGGCCGACGAGGAGTGGGTGCGGAGTTTCACGCGGGTGCTGCTGCTGGGGCTGTCGGGAGCCTCCCAGGCCGTCTAATCAGCGGACGGCCCGGGAAGGGAGGGTCCGCCCGGAGGGGACGGTCTAGAAGCCCGCCGGCTCGGTGTACACCCCCCACTCGTCCCGCAGCACCCCGCAGATCTCGCCGAGGGTCGCCTCCGCCCGCACCGCGTCCAGCATCGGCCCGATCATGTTCGCTCCGGACCTGGCGGCGGCCAGCATGCCGTCCAGGGCGGTGCGTACGGCGGTCTCGTCCCGGGCGGTCCTACGGGCGCCCAGCACCCGTACCTGCTCCCGCTCGACCTCGTGGCTGACCCGCAGGATCTCCAGGTCGCCGGTGACGGATCCGTGGTGGACGTTCACGCCCACGACCCTCTTGTCGCCCTTCTCCAGGGCCCGTTGGTACTGGAAGGCCGACTCGGCGATCTCGCCGGTGAACCAGCCGTCCTCGATCCCGCGCAGGATGCCGGAGGTGACGGGCCCGATGGGGTGCCGCCCGTCGGGATGCGCCCTGAGTCCGCGCTCCTTTATCTGCGCGAAGATCTTCTCCGCGTCCGCCTCGATCCGGTCCGTCAGCTGCTCGACGAACCACGAACCGCCCAGCGGATCGGCCACGTTGGCGACGCCGGTCTCCTCCATGAGGACCTGCTGCGTGCGCAGCGCGATCTCCGCGGCCTGCTCGCTCGGGAGCGCGAGGGTCTCGTCGAGGGCGTTGGTGTGCAGCGAGTTGGTCCCGCCGAGCACCGCGGCGAGCGCCTCCACCGCCGTTCGCACCACGTTGTTGTACGGCTGCTGGGCGGTCAGCGAGACTCCAGCGGTCTGCGTGTGGAAGCGCAGCCACTGCGCCTTCTCGGACTTGGCCCCGTAGACGTCCCGCATCCAGCGCGCCCAGATCCGGCGCGCGGCGCGGAACTTGGCGATCTCCTCGAAGAAGTCGACGTGTGCGTCGAAGAAGAAGGAGAGCCCCGGCGCGAACACGTCCACGTCCAGCCCGCGGCTGAGTCCCAACTCGACGTATCCGAAACCGTCCGCGAGCGTGTAGGCCAGCTCCTGCGCGGCCGTGGCCCCGGCCTCCCGGATGTGGTACCCGGAGACGGACAACGGCTTGTAGGCAGGAATCCCGGCCGCGCAGTACTCCATGAGGTCGCCGATCAGCCTCAGATGGGGCTCGGGCTGGAAGAGCCACTCCTTCTGGGCGATGTACTCCTTGAAGATGTCGGTCTGGAGGGTTCCGTTGAGCACCCCCGGATCCACGCCCTGCCGCTCGGCGGCGACGAGGTACATGCAGAAGACCGGCACGGCGGGACCACTGATGGTCATGGAGGTGGTGACGTCCCCCAGCGGGATGTCCTTGAACAGCACCTCCATGTCGGCGGCGGAGTCGATGGCGACCCCGCAGTGACCGACCTCCCCGAGCGACCGCGGATCGTCGGAGTCCCGCCCCATGAGGGTGGGCATGTCGAAGGCGACGGACAGACCCCCGCCTCCGTTGCCGAGGATCATCTTGTACCGCTCGTTGGTCTGCTCGGCGTTCCCGAACCCGGCGAACTGCCGGATGGTCCACGTCCGCCCCCGGTATCCGGTCGGATACAGCCCGCGCGTGAACGGGTACTCCCCCGGCCACCCGATCCGCTCGAACCCCTGGTACGCATCCCCTGGCCGGGGCCCGTACACCGGCTCCACCGGATCCCCGGAGAGCGTACTGAAGTCGGCCTCACGCTTGCGCGAAGCGTCGTACCGGGCCTGCCACCGTCGGCGGCCCTCTTCGATGGCGTCAGCGTCCATACCTTCAAATTTACTAGGACGTCCTAGTAACTGTCGACGGGGGACCGCCGGACGCGTACCAGTGCGGCGGCGGGTTACGCCTTGGCGACCGCCGGTGACTCCTCGGCGACCTTGGCCTCGAGCTCGTGGCTGACCTTGCGCTCGACGAAGAAAGCGGCCGTGGGAATCGTTCCTGCAAGCAGCACCCACAGTTGCTTGCCGACCGGCCACTTCGCCTTGGAGCCCAGGTCGAAGGCGAAGACGAGGTAGACGACGTAGAGCCAGCCGTGCGCGATGCCCACGATGCGGGTGAAGTCGTCGGCGCCGTCGAGGTGGAGGCCGTACTTGGCGATCACACCCAGGGTGAGAACGATCAGCAGCACACCGGTGACGTAGGCCATGACGCGGTAGCGGGTCAGCACGCTCTTCTTCATGCCGTCGAGCGTAACCGCCCGTTCCGGGAGATCTTGGCCCGGGTCACTCCTCGTCGAAATCGCTCGCCGCCACCCGAAGCGGTCGCAGCATTGCGAAGATTTCTGCGCACTCCTCCGCGTCGTAGACGCCCAGGCCGAAGTCCATGGCCATCAGGTCGCGGGTGGCTGCCTCCACGACCTCGCGGCCCTTGTCGGTGATGGAGGCGAGGGTGCCGCGGCCGTCGTTGGGGTTGGGGCGCTTGGCGACCAGGCCCGACTTCACCAGGCGGTCGACGGTGTTGGTGACCGACGTCGGATGGACCATCAGGCGTTCGCCGATCTTGGACATCGTCAGCTCACCCTCCTTGGAGAAGGTGAGCAGCACCAGCGCCTCGTACCGCGCGAACGTCAGCCCGTACGGCTTGACCACCGCGTCGACCTCGGCGAGCAGGATCTGGTGCGCGCGCATGATCGAGGTGATCGCCGCCATCGACGGCACGTTTCCCCAGCGCCGCTTCCACAGTTCGTCGGCGCGGGCGATGGGATCGAAGGGAAGACTGAGCGGCTTCGGCACGCCACTGACCTTACCGGCCGGTCACATGGTGGTCAGCCCCGTCTCGTCTTTCGGTCGGGTCCGGTCCGCTTCCCAGGCGAGCAGGGCGCAGCACCCCGCGCCGAGCACCCCGGCACCCGCCACCGTCGCGGCCACTCCGGCGAACTCGGCGACGACACCGGCCAGTGCCATTCCCACCCCCTGGATCGTCATCAGCCCGGCGGTGAGCAGGGTCATCGCCCGGCCGCGCAGCTCCTCCGGCACGGCCCGTACGAACCACTGGTCCAGGCCCAGCGTGTACGCCGACCCGGCGCCCGACAGCAGCAGAAGGGCCAGCGACGCCGCGAGGCCGGGGTGGAGGGCGTAGCCGACGTACGGGAGGAGCGTGACCACGACCAGGGGGAGCGCCATGCGTTCGCGGGTGGCGGGGCGCAGCCGGGAGCCCGCGTACAGCTCGCCGGCGATCGTGCCCACCGGCAGCGCGCACATCAGGAGGCCGAGTCCCACGGAGCCGGTGGACAGGTCGTGGGCGTAGGGGGCGGCCAGCGCCTCCGGGGCGACGGAGAACATCGGCGGGACCCAGAAGAGCAGGAGCAGGGCGCGGACTCGGCGGTCGGCCAGGACCTGGCGGGCGCCCGCCAGGGAGTCCCGCACCAGGCGGGTTCCGGCGTTGGCGCGCGCGGGTCTGCGGCGGGTGCCGAAGCGGAGCAGCAGGGCGGACGCGCAGAACGTGCCGACCGTGATCAGCAGCGCATGCCGCGGCGACACGACGATCAGCAGCAGGCCGCCCAGGCCGAACCCGACCAGCAGCGCGCTCTGCGACACGATCCGCAGCAGGGAGCGGCCGAGCACGAACAGATCGCCGTCGCCGAGGATGTCCGCGAGAGTGGCCGTCCTCGTCCCCTGGAACACCGGCGCGACGACGGCCAGGCAGCAGCGGAGGGCCAGCAGTACGGCGATGTGCGTGCCCGGCACCACCATCAGCGCCACGCATCCCGCGCACACCAGGTCGCACACCACCAGCACGCGCCGGGCCGGAAAGCGGTCGGCGACCCCCGCGAGCAGGGTCCCGCCGACGACGTACGGCAGAAAGCCCAGCGCGAAGGCGAGCGCGCTCAGCAGGGGCGAGCCGGTGAGGTCGTAGACCAGGACGGAGAGGGCGATCTCGCTGACGATCAGGCCGAGGAGCGAGAGTGCATGGGCGGCGAAGACGGCGCGGAACTCGCGGACGGCGAAGACGTCGAGGTAGCGGCCGTCGGCGGGAGGAGCGGGGGCGGGCAGGGTCGTGGTGCCCTCGGGTTCGTCCGGCATGACGGCAGCGTGCACGCGCGCGCACCGGCCGCCGTAGAGTTTCGGCTGCAACCGAATATTACGGAGGAGGGGCGGTCATGCCCTCGCGTCTGCACTTCGGGGAGGACGACTTCCTCCGGTGCCGCTTCGCCGTGTCCCCGCTGTGGGAGACGCAGGAGGTCGTGCGCATGCTCAAGCGGCCGGAGCGGCAGGGGTACCACGCGCACTGGCTGCGGCGGACGGGCAGGGCCGCAAGCTCGCTCGACCTCACCGGTCTGTGGCTGCTGATGCCGCGGCGCGGTCACTGTCCCGACTGGCTCTGCCCGCCCCCGATCGGACCGGCCGCCACCTTCGAGGAGGAGATCGCCGCCGTACGGGCGAGCTACCCGGAGGCGGCCCGCGCGGACACGGCGAAGTCTCTCGCGGACACCCCGGGCGCCCTCGACTCGCCCGAGGGCCGCAGGTGGCTGGCGGACCCGGCCCGCATGATCCGGGAGCTGTCCGACGCGATGGAGGAGGCCTGGCGCACGCTCGTCGCCCCGGACTGGCCCCGACTGCGCACCCTCCTGGAGGCCGACGTCTCCTTCCACTCGCGGCGGCTGGCCGAGGTCGGCCTCGGCGGGCTGCTGCCCGAGATCAGCCGTCGCTTCGGCTGGCACTCCGGCACGCTGACCGTGGAGTTCAGGGGCGAGCACGAGCGGCACCTCGACGGGCAGGGCCTGGTCCTGATGCCCAGCGTCTTCATCTGGCCGGACGTCGTGAGCACCTTCGAGCCGCCCTGGCAGCCGACCCTCGCCTACCCCGCCCGCGGCATCGGCGGCCTGTGGGCCGAGCCCGCGGGCCGCACCCCCGACGTTCTCGTACGACTCCTCGGGCGCGGCCGGGCCGCCGTGCTCGGCGCGCTCGACGAACCCGCCACGACGAGCGCGCTGGCGCACCGCCTGGGTCTCGCGCCGTCGTCCGTGTCCGCGCATCTGACCCTGCTGCGCGACGCCGGACTGCTCACCGCGCGGCGCTACGGCCATCAGGTCCTGTACGAGCGGACGCCGCTGGGGATCGCGCTGGTCTCGGGAGACGGCTGACCACGGGCGATCGCCGCAGCCATGTCGATTCCGGCCGCTCCAACTCCCTTGTGACACGATTTCAGACGATCATTCCGATTTGTCATCGAACGTCACCTCCGCCCAAGGGAGCAGCATGCCCCGGCTGATCCACACCCTCGCGGCTCTCGCGGTCCTCGGGCTCGCGGCGGGCTGCTCGTCCGCGTCCGACGTCGACGAGGCATCCGTGGCGGGCGCCGCCTCGAAGAAGGCGAGCCGCACCGTCTCCCCGGTCTTCTGGGTCGACCCGGACGGCCCGGCCGCCACCCAGATCCAGACGTACCGGCGGGACGGCCGCGCCAAGGACGCCGACCTGCTCGCCCGGATCGCCGACGAGCCGGTCGCGCTGTGGCCGGCCGGCGAGGTCGACCCGGGCCCCGAAGTGAAGGCGGCGGCCGCGGCCGCGAGCGGGCAGGGACGTACGGCGCTCTTCGTGGCGTACGACATCCCGCACCGCGACTGCGGCCAGCACTCGGCGGGCGGCGCGGCGGACGCGGCCGCCTACCGGTCGTGGATCGGGAAGTTCGCGGACGCGCTGGGCGACGGCAAGGCCCTGGTCGTCCTGGAACCGGACGCGGTCTCGCACATCGTGGACGGCTGCACTCCGGACGCGTACCACGACGAGCGGGAGCAGCTGCTGAGCGAGGCGATCGTCCGTCTCAAGCAGCAGCCGCACACCAAGGTGTACCTGGACGCGGGCAACCCGGCCTGGATCCAGGACCCCTGGAACCTGGTCGACCCGCTGAAGAAGGCGGGCATCGAGAAGGCCGACGGCTTCTCCCTCAACGTCTCCAACTTCCAGACGAACGAGCGCACCAAGGACTACGGCCGCAGGCTCTCCGAGGATCTCGGCGGCAAGCACTACGTCATCGACACCAGCCGCAACGGCAACGGCCCGCTGCCCGGCGTCTGGTGCAACCCGCCGGGCCGAGCGCTGGGCACCCGCCCGACGACCGACACCGGCGAGCCCGCCCTGGACGCCTATCTGTGGATCAAGCGGCCCGGGGAGTCGGACGGGACGTGCGAGGGCGGGCCGGCCGCCGGGCAGTGGTGGCCGGAGTACGCCCTGGAGCTGGCGCGCAACTCCAAGGACCAGTCGGCTACCTGACCTGGATCCACCTGGCCTCGGACGGCGTGCCCTGCGCGTCCGTCACGAACAGCATGTACCAGCCGGGCGGAACCAGGGTCGGGTCGCTCGGTACGTCGACCGTCACCGAGTGCGCGTCCTTGGTCAGGCCGAGCTCGATGGACCGCTGCTCGACATCGGTCGTGTGGGTGACCGCGCTGGGCCGCATGAGCCGGGCTTTCACCACCCGCTCGGGGTGGTCGGTCCGGAAGGTCGCGCGACGGCGTCCGTCCAGCTCCTGCGGGCCGTCGTCCAGTACGGGACGGTCCTTGCCGTTCCTGTGCAGCGCGGGCGGTGTGAAGACCTCCATGCGCTGCTCGAAGTGGCCGAGCTTGGTGTTCTGCTGGTCGTCGAAGAGCGGATCGGAGCCGAAGGTGGCGACCCGGCCGTCGGGCAGCAGCAGCGCCTCGGAGTGGTAGTTGCGGCCGACGGTGGGCGCGGCCGCCTCGCGGAAGGCGTTGCCCTTCGGGTCGTAGAACTGCGCCTTGAAGATGTTGCTGGCGCTGCGGCCGCGGTAGTCCGCGGAGCCGTTGGTGGTGAACACCGTGTCGTCCGGCATGATCACACTGTTCAAGTACCGCGTGCCCTGCGGGAGTTCGGGGCCGTCCTGGAAGACCGGGTTGTCCTTCTTCAGGTCGACGACGGCCGTGCGCGGGGTCGACTTCTTGGACTCGCCGACGCCTCCGCCGCCCAGGATCATCACCTTCTGGTCCTGCGCGGGCGGCAGCAGCAGCGAGGACGAGGTCTCCGTCTGCTGCGGGTCCCTGAGGCCCGGGACCTTCCGGAAGGTGTTGGTCCGCAGGTCCCACAGGCCCGGCTCGCGGCCCTGGTCGGCGGGACCGTAACCGGCGTTGGAGGCCGGGTAGAAGAGCGTGCCGCCCTTTGTGAGGAAGAGGGCGGGGTACGTGGGGAAGTACCGCTTCGGACCGAACGACCACTTCTTGGTCCGGGGGTCGTAGATCTCGTTGTCCCCGGGGTCGATCACGCCGAGTTCGTCCAGGCCCGACGCCGCGAGCACCCGTCCGTCCTCCAGGCCGACGAGCGTCGGGTACCAACGGGCCTTCTTCATCGGCTCGACGGGCACGTACCGCTCGGCCCGGGGGTCGAACTCGTAGGCGGCGCGGATCCCCTGGAAGTCCTCCTTGTCGAGGGTGATCCGCTCGCTCAGCCCGTACGTGTTCTTCGCGTCCCTGCCCTTCAGCCCTACGACGGCGTACTGCGACCCCGCGTCGGCGACCGACCTCGCCCCCTTCTCGGCGGCCTCGACGAAGACGCGCGCCTCGCCGGCCGTCACCTGGGCCGGCCGGCGCTGCGTCGCGCCGCGGGGGGCCCTTGCCGCACGCTGCTGCGCCTTCGGGACGGTGACGTCGAACTGGCTGACGTACTCGAGGCCGCCGGGCGACCGGAAACGGGTGCCCTTCCTCAGGTGGACCGCCTTCACGGGGTTCTCGTTCTTGACGCGCATGCCGCCGCCGGCCCGTTTCACCTCGCCGCCGAGCAGTTCGTAGCGGGCGGTGCCGCCGGCCACGAGAAGGCGGCCGTCCGGGAGTTGGGCGTGACCGGAGCAGAAGAAGTCGGCCGGGGTCGGGATCTTCTTGAAGGTGTTGTTCTTCGGGTCCCACAGGACGGTGTCGAAGGACCCGGCGTTGAACTTCTTCTGCTCGTTGCCCGATCCGGCGACGATGAGCACCTTGCCGGTGTGCAGCAGCGCGGCGTGGATGGCATTGGTCCGGTAGCGCTTCGGGATGTCGACCCGGCTCCAGGAGCCGTACTTCGCCCGGTACTCGGGCTGGGCGATCTTGTACGCGTAGTACTGCTCCTCGGCGAAGTCGAGTGCGGCCGGCGCGTTGAGGCCGGCCAGGAGCACCATGCCCCCGATGCCGAGGACGGTCTTCTTCGTCTTCTGGGACAGCCGGTGGGCCATGGCGCTAGTCGCCTCCTGTCGGGGAGCCGGAGATCGAGGAGCCGGACATGGGCGAGTCGGGCAGCGGGCAGCCGGAGGCCTGGGAGCCGACGGCGCCGGTGGCGAGGACGGGCTCCGCGGGTTCGACGACCTCCGCGGTGCGGTGCAGGGCCCGCCGCTCCCACCGATCCTTCAGCAGCTCGGAGCACCACACCGCGACCGGCGACAGGGCGATCGCCATGGCGAGGACCGCCCAGGTACGCATGGCCGCATGGGTGTGGTCGAGCACGACCGAGACGGCCAGCGAGGCCGCGAGGAACCCCGCCCACAGGAGGTGGATACGGAAGGTGAGCAGCCGGTCGGCACTGGCGTCCGCGCCCTTGGGGGTGACGACGAACCGGCTGGGCCGGCGCAGCAGCGCCTCGCAGAAGGACTTGAGGTAGATCGGCGCGGACAGCGCGGACATGGCCATGCCGGCGAGACCGCCGGACCCCTCCGGCTCGTGGGGCGAGACGTTGTGCCGCCGGTTCCACAGATACAGCCCGATCTGCAGGGCGGCGGCGTCGCTGTAGAGCATCAGCCACACCGAGACGGAGACCTCCGTGCCGGAGGCCCCGAACCACAGGAAGAGAAAGCAACTCAGGCTGCCGAGCAGCCAGTTGACGGCGGTCATCGGGTAGTACACGAGCATGAGGCTGTACGAGAAGAGACGCCCCGGGGGCATGGTGAACAGCCCCTTCCAGTACTGCTTGAGCAGCGTCTCGTACGTCCCCCGGGACCAGCGCAGCTGCTGCGTGAAGAAGTCGGTCCAGGAGGCGGGCCCTTCACCGACGGCGAGCACGTCGGGCGTGTAGACGGACCGCCAGAAGCAGCCGGTGTCGGGATTCCGCCGCCGATGCATCTCGAACCCGGTGGCCATGTCCTCGGTGATGGAGTCGTACAGCCCGCCGATCTGCTGCACGGCGGCCATCCGTACGACGTTGTTGGTGCCGACGAACATGGGTGAGCGGTAGCGGTTGCCGGCCCGCTGGATCAGTGCGTGGAAGAGGAACTGCTGCGACTCGGCGGCCTTGGTGACGGGATGCTCGTCGTAGTTGCCGTACACCTGAGGCCCCACCACAAAGGCCACATCGGGGTCCCGGAAGTAACCCATCATCCGCTCAAGAAAGTTCGGCAGCGGAACATGATCGGTGTCGACGGAGGCGAAGAACTCGTACTCGCCCCCGTGCTTGGCGATCCAGGCGTTGTAGTTGCCGTGCTTGGTCAGGGCCTTGTGCGCACCCTGGGGCCGGTTCCACTCGGGAACCCCGCGCCGGGTGAAGTGCCGGACGCCGAGCTCCGCGCACACCGCCTTGACCTGCTCGTCGTCGCCCTCGTCGAGGAGCCAGACGTCGAGGTGCCCGGGGTGGGTGATCCGCACGGCGCCCTCGAGAGTGGCGCGGACCATGGACAAGGGCTCCTTCCCCGGGACGTACGTCGTCAGGAAGGCGACGCGGGTGCCGGGTTCGGGGGCGACCGGGAGGGGGTCGCGGGCGACCATCGTGGCGTGCGCGACGGAGGCGACGTTGACGACCATGAACAGCTCGATGAGCCCGATCGCGACGAGCATCGTGACGTCGAGCCCGACCATCCACTCCTGACCGCCGTCGCGCTCCACCCAGTGGGAGGGCCACACGAGGTAGACGAGGAGCACGCCGGTCAGCAGCGGCGCGAGGGTCATCAGGGCGACGGCTCGTATCGCGTGCGGCTCGCGGGACAGGAGAGAGGTGTACTGAACCCGGTACGACGCACCGGTCGCTTCCGTGAGCGGTCCGGCGAGTCGGCTGTGGGGGTCGTATTCGTAGCCCTCCGACCGCACGGCGCCCTCCAGTGATGAAGCGTGAGCTGGGAATGAATACCGGTCACTTCACACAAAAGTCGACATACGGCGGGCTGTCGAACCGGGGGCGGCCAGGCGGGTGGGGTATGGGCGGGTGTGTGGGTGGGTCGAACCCGCTCAGCCACACCCAGCCCGTCCGGCGTTTGAGGACGAGACCCCTTCAAGACCGATCGGGTCCGGGGCGGAGCCCCGCGGGGGGGTGCGAGGGACGAAGTCCCCGCCGGGGTCCAGGGGCGCAGCCCCGGCGGGGTCGAAGGGGCAGCGCCCCTGGGGACGGGACGGGCAGGGGCGGCGGGGGCGAGAAACTCCCCCGGCCACACCGTCAGCGGCGGCCCGTCCGGCGAAGCCGGTGCCGTACCGCCCGTTGCGCCACCGGCCCGAGCTCCTCCAACGCGGCGACGAGAACGCCCAGTTGCTCCAGCGCACCCAGGGCCGCATGCGCCCCCGCCGGATCCACACCCTCGTACAGCTCGATCCCCACGAACGACGCCGCAACCGCCCGTGCCAGCCCCGCCGGATCGCTGAACTCCCCGAACGGCGTCTGCGCCAGCACCCGCGTCAGCACCTTCTCGATCTCCACGATCCAGAGCTCGAGCCCGGCCGCGGTGGCGGGCCCGAGCGTGTCATGGGTCTGCGCGCCGGCGAGCAGCTGACCGAGCAGCGCGACATGACCCCCCGCGCGCTCCTCCTCGTGGATCTGCCGCCCGACGGCGAGCAGTTCGGACAGCGACCCGACCGCGGACATCCGGTCCCGGTACCGCGCCACCGCCTGCTCGGCGCCGTACCGGCAGGCGGCGGCGAGGAGTTCGTCGACCGAGCCGAAGTGGTAGAAGACCAGCGCCTGGTTGACCCCGGCCGCCGTCGCGATCGTGCGGGCCGAGGTCTTCGCGATGCCCTGCTCGGTGAGCACCCGCAGCGCGCCCTCCAGCAGCTTCGCCTTCGTCTCCTGCGACTTGGCCGTCTCGGGACTCACGCGCGCGACTCCTCGCGGACCGGACGCAGCCCGGGCCGTACGCCACAGGTCCGGATGTCCGTGTACGTCGCCTCGAAGGAGCCCTCGTAGCCGAAGAGCGGCCCGAAGTACCGGTTCACCACCCGGACCTGGATACGGAAGCGCCCGGCGGAGTCGTCGTACGACTCACGAACCTCCGCCGTCGCACCGATGAGTTCGGGCACCCGCACGTCCACCACTCCCTCCCGGAACCGGTGTTCACCGGACCGGATCAGCAGCGAGCCGTCGGGCTCGGCGTGGAAGTGGAGGTCGCTGGCCAGGTGCTGGTGCGTCCCGAGGTAGTCGAGGATCCGGTCCCCCTTGGGACTCAGCACCATCTGGGCGTCGAAACGGCGGGCACGGCCGGGCAGGTCGAAGGTGCGCACGAAGGTCACCGTCTCACGACCGTGGCCGTCGGTGTACGGCACGTTCTCGATCACGAACGGCACCCTCCGACCCGCCCGCGGCACAAGGATGTTGCGGGTGGTCCCGAGCGCCAGGAACGGCTTCACGAACGCCCGGCCGTGCCAGATACGGTCCATCACGCCCCGCCCGGTGCACGCCTCACCGCTCGCCAGCCCGACCGAGAAGCGGCGCTGCAGCTGGGGGTGGAGGCGCTCGAAGTCCGCGCCCATGACCGTACGGAAGATCGATGTCGTGGTCATCACCGGCTCTCCAGGGCGCAGAGGAGTCGAGGGGCACGCACGCGCGTGGGCGGTGTGCGCAGACAGCGGCGGGCCGCCGGGGTGGTGGCCAGCGGCGGCGCGAGGAGGGCCAGGGAGAGCGCCACCAGGGCGAGCAGCGGAGTCGCGAAGAAGAACAGCGGTGCCAAGGGTCCGGTCAGTCGGAGCAGGCTGCCGCAGCCGAAGCCGGTGCAGGCGAGGGTGATCGTCAGGGCCCGCGCCAGCAGTTCGAGGAGCCAGTTCGTGCGCGCCCGCTCCGGGGTGATCCCGCGCTCAAGCCACAGCCGCAGACGGTCGAAGGACCACGCCGTCGCCCACCCCATGAGCGGACGGAACATGACCCGGTCGGCCAGTGCGCCGAACGCGCCCCACCGCGGCCGGTAGTCGTAGCCGGTCAGGAAGCGGACTCCGTCGCCGTCGGGGACGTATCGCCAGTAGCCGCTGCCCTGGGCCAGCAGCGAGAGCGGGTGCGGGGAGGAGAAGCTGAGCGCGGAGGTGCGGGTGCCGTCCGGACGCTCCCGCTCGCCCGCCGAGACGCCGGTGCCGGCGACCGTCAGGAAGGGCAGCACGCGCGTGGCGTACCGGAAGCGCTGCGGCTCGCCCTCCGCGCGCGGGAGGTACTCGATCTCGGTGAAGCGGAGGTCCCAGCGCTGGTGCTCGGCCGGTTCCTGCGTGCGGGTCCAGAGGTCGTCGAGCTCGGCGCGGATCCGCGCCTCGATGTAGAGCCCCGTATGGCCCATGTGAATCCCCCAGGTCAGCCAGTGGTTTGAGCGACTGCTCAAACAGCCTGGGCATGAAAGTACACCTGTTTGAGCGATCGCTCAAACAGTAGGCACGAGAAAACCCCGACCCGCGTGGGCCGGGGTTCTGCATGGGCCGGGGTTCTGCATGCGGAGGCTCTACTCGGCGAGGTGCCGCTCCACCGTCTCCACCTTCGAGGTGAGCCCGTCGGTCACGCCGGGCCGGATGTCCGCCTTGAGGACCAGGGACACCCGCGGCGCCCGCTCCTCGACGACGGCGACGGCGCGTTTGACGACGTCCATGACCTCGTCCCACTCGCCCTCGATCGAGGTGAACATCGCGTCGGTGCGGTTCGGCAGCCCGGACTCCCGTACGACGCGGACGGCGTCGGCGACGTACTCCCCCACGTCCTCGCCGACCCCCAGCGGCGTCACTGAGAAGGCGACGATCATGCGTTCACGACCCCTTCCTTGCGGGCGCGGGAGGCGATGACCTCGTCCTCGGCGGCGCGCTTGAGCCTGCGCTCGGCGAAGAAGCCGCCGGTCGGCAGGACGGAGAGGACGAAGTAGAGGGCCGCGGTGCCGAAGCTCCACTTGGTGCGGTTCCAGGCGTCGGCCCAGAAGATCACGTACAGGATGAACAGGACACCGTGGACCATGCCCATCACCGGCACCGCGTTGAAGTCCGTGGTCCGCTTCAGGACCGAGCAGACCAGCAGGAGGAGGAACGAGACGGCCTCGGGGGCCGAGACGAGGCGGAGGCGTCGGAGGGCAGTGGCGGTCTTGAGGTCCACGGGTCACCTTCGGTGGGAGACAGGTCGCTCTTTGTGAACGGAAGCACAAGCGTTCGCCCATTGTGACAAACCGTTGCCCTCAGGGTGCGTTCAGGGTCCGTCTCCACCCGCAGGCCCTGTTCGCCGTACCGGCCCGGCCTATACCTTCGCAGCGTGGCGATGTTCCGACTTCAAGGCAGCAAGGTGCTGGCCGTCGACATGACCGGGGACGCCGTGAAGGCGAAGAACGGCTCGATGGTCGCGTACGACGGGCAGATGGCCTTCAAGAAGCTGAGCGGTGGCGGTGAGGGCCTGCGGGGCATGGTGACGCGGCGGCTCACCGGCGAGCAGATGACCGTGATGGAGGTGAAGGGGCACGGGACGTGCTGGTTCGCGGACCGGGCCTCGGAGATCAACCTCGTCAATCTCCAGGGGGACAAGCTGTACGTGGAGTCGAGCAATCTGCTCGCGACCGACGCCGGCCTCAGGACCGGCACCACGTTCACGGGGCTGCGCGGCGCCTCGCAGGGCAACGGGCTGTTCACGACGACCGTCGAGGGCCACGGCCAGGCGGCGATCATGTCGGACGGCCCGGCGGTGGTGCTGCGGGTCACCTCGCAGTACCCGCTGACCGTCGACCCCGGCGCCTACATCGGGCACCAGGGGAATCTGCGGCAGTCCTTCCAGTCCGGTGTGACGTTTCGCACGTTCCTCGGGGAGGGCGGCGGCGAGGCCTTCCAGATCCGCTTCGAGGGGGACGGGCTGGTGTACGTACAGCCCAGCGAGCGGAACACGATCGCGGGGGATGTGTGACATGGCCTTCCGTGAGATCAACTCCAAGATGGTCGAGGCGACGGTCCTGCCCGGCCAGCGGCTGTTCAGCCAGCGCGGCGCGATGCTCGCCTACAAGGGCGAGGTGTCCTTCACGCCGAACATGCAGGGCGGCCAGGGCGGGATCATGTCGATGATCGGCCGTCGGGTCGCCAACGAGGCGACGCCCCTGATGAGCGTCGAGGGCAGCGGCACGGTCCTGTTCGGGCACGGCGGCCACCACGTCCAGGTCATCAACCTCACCGGCGACACGCTCTACGTGGAGGCGGACCGCCTGCTCGCCTTCGAGGGCACGCTCCAGCAGGGCACGATGTTCATGGGCTCACAGGGCGGAGTCATGGGCATGGTCCGCGGCCAGGTCACCGGCCAGGGGCTGTTCACCACCACCCTCAAGGGGCACGGCTCGGTCGCGGTGATGGCCCACGGGGGCGTCTTCGAGATCCCGATCACACCCCAAAGGCCCGTCCACGTCGACCCGCAGGCCTACGTCGCCCACCATGGCGACGTTCGCAACAAGCTGTCCACGGCACTGGGCTGGCGCGACATGGTGGGGCGCGGCTCCGGCGAGGCCTTCCAGCTGGAGCTCAGCGGCAACGGCGCGGTGTACGTCCAGGCCTCGGAGGAGAAGCTGTGAGCATGTACGGGGCTCCGGGCGGCGGCCCGACGGTCTACGACCCCATGACCCTGCCGGTCGACGACAACGTCAACAAGTACACCTTCTGCGTGGAGCTCAAGGGGAGCCAGTGGTTCCTGCAGAAGGGGAAGATGATCGCCTACTACGGCTCGATGGAGTTCAACGGCATCGGGCACGGCCGACTCGACCGACTTGTCCGTACGTCCTTTCATTCGCCTCTGCACGCCAGCGACTGGGTCGTGGCGGAGGGCTCGGGCAAGATGCTCCTCGCCGACCGGGCGTTTGACGTGAACTCGTACGACCTGGAAGACGGCAACCTGACCATTCGCTCGGGCAACCTGCTCGCTTTTCAGCCAAGTCTCGCGCTCAAGCAATCAATCGTGCCGGGTTTTCTGACACTGATCGGAACCGGAAAGTTCGTGGCCGCATCTAACGGTCCGGTGGTGTTCATGGAACCCCCGATCCGGGTGGACCCGCAGGCGCTCGTCGGCTGGGCCGACTGCCCGTCGCCGTGCCACCACTACGACCACGGCTACATGACGGGCCTGATGGGCGGTCTACGTGCGATGACGGGCCTCGGCGGGGCCTCCGGGGAGGAGCACCAGTTCGAGTTCGTCGGAGCCGGCACCGTCCTGCTCCAGTCGTCCGAGACCCTCATGGCCGAGCAGGCGGCGGGGGCGGTTCCGCACGAGCCCGGAGTGCCCGGTGGCGGCGGTACATTCACAGGGCCCTCACAGCAACCCGGCGCACCGCGCCTTCCCGGACAGCTGGGGGACCTCCAGCGTCGCTTCGGGCTGTGAGCGGTAGTCTGCGGAGTGTGACGTCGAACGTGTGCGCGCCAACGTCACACCACCCTCACTAGTTCGCATTTCAACATTTTAGGTAGACTTCATTCATGGAGACCGAGACGGCCACCCGCTGGCTGACCGATGCGGAGCAGTGCGCCTGGCGCACCCACCTGGAGGTCAACAGGCTGTTGACGTACCAGCTCGAGAGGGACCTGCAGCCGTTCGGCCTGACAATGAACGACTACGAGATCCTGGTGAACCTCTCGGAGTCGGAGGACGTACGGATGCGGATGAGCGACCTCGCGTCCGCCACCCTCCAGTCCAAGAGCCGCCTCTCCCACCAGATCACGCGGATGGAGAACGCGAACCTGGTCCGCCGCGAGAACTGCGAGTCCGACCGCCGCGGGCTCTACGCGGTCCTCACGGAGCACGGCATGGAGACGATGCAGAAGGTCGCGCCGCATCATGTGGCGTCCGTCCGCAGGCACTTCATCGACCTGCTGTCCCCCGAGGCCATGGCGGAACTCGACAAGGCCCTGAAGCCCATCGCGGAACACCTCCGCGGGCAGCGGGGGCGCCCCTAACGCTCAGACGAGACCATCGGCAGGCGGAGTTCGAACAGGGCTCCGCCTGCCGGTGCGTTCCGGACCGTGAGCGTGCCGCCGTGTCGTACGGCGACGTCGCGGGCGATGGCGAGGCCGAGGCCCGCGCCGCCGTCGTCGCGGCTGCGGGCGGCGTCGAGCCGTACGAACCGCTCGAAGACCCGCTCGCGGTCCTCCTCGGGCACCCCGTCCCCGTCGTCGGCGACCTCGAGCACGGCGTGGTCCCTGTTCCGCCGTACGGACACGGTGACCGCCGAACGGGCGTGCCGCTGGGCGTTGTCGAGCAGGTTGGCCAGCAGTCGCTCCAACTGGCCCCGGGATCCGGCCACTTCCACCGTGTCCACGGTGTCCGGCGTCACACCCTTTCGCTGGGCCGCCTCCTCCCGGGCCAGCGCGCCCAGGTCGAAGCGTGCGTCGGCCGGCCGCTCCCCCGCGTCCAGCCGGGCGAGCAGCAGCAGGTCGGCGGCGAGGCGCTGCAGTCGTACGGTGTCCTCGACGGCGCCCTCCAGGTCCAGCAACCCGCGGTGTGCGACGCCCACTTCGAGCTGGGTGCGCAGGGAGGCGATCGGGCTGCGCAGTTCGTGGGAGGCGTCGGCGACGAAGCGGCGCTGGCGTTCCACGGAGGTCTCCAGGGCGGCCAGCGTCTCGTTGGTGGTGCGGGCCAGGCGGGCGACCTCGTCGTGGGTGTCCGGGACGGGGACGCGGCGGGCCAGGTCCTCGGAGGCGGTGATCGCGGCCATCTCGCCGCGGATGCCCTCGACGGGGCGCAGCGCACGCCGGGTGACCAGCCATGTCACGCCCGCGACGACGCCGAGCAGCAGCGGGAACCCGATCAGCATGACCGTCTGCGCGGTGCGGACGGCGCCCTGTTCGGCGGAGAGCGGGGCGCCGGCGTGGACGGTGAGCTGGCCCTTGCCCTCGACCTCGACCCGTACGGCGGCGAAGCGGTAGTCGGCCCTCTCGCCGTCGATCGTGGCGGAGCCGTTGGTGAAGGTGGTCCTGTCGTCGATCTCGCCGGGTTCGAGGGCGGATTCGTGGTCGTCCGCGTCGTCGTCGGCATCGTCGCCGGCGCTTGCGGATGCGCTCGGCTGCGGCTTCACGGCGTCCGTGTCCGTGCCGCTGATCCTCTCCAGGTCCTCGCTGACCGCGACCAACGTGCCGTTGGCGTCGACGACTTGGACCGGCTCCTCGTCCCCGTCCAGGGACAGCTCGTCGTAGCGCTTCCCCACGGCCAGATCGGTGGCGACCGACCGCGCGGTGCGCTCCGCCTGCGTGCCCGCCTGGCCCAGCAGGTTGGACCGCAGGGACAGCAGTACGGCGGCCCCGGCGGCGACCAGCGCCACGGCGACGACGAGGGTGGCGGCGAGGGTCGCCCGGGCCCGAACGGAGCCGAACAGACGCCTCATCTCTCGGTCTCCAGGCGGTAACCGGCGCCCCTGACCGTCCGGATGAGCCCGGCGCGCAACTTGCGCCGCAGCGTGCTGACGTACACCTCGACGATGTTCGGATCGCCCTCGTACGCGAAGTCCCAGACGTGCTCGAGGATCTCGGCCTTCGACACCACCGCCCCGGCCCGCACCACGAGCTGCTCCAGCACGTCGAACTCCTTTGCGGTGAGGGTGACTTCGTCGTCGCCGAGGAAGACGCGGCGGGCGGCGGTGTCGACCTTGAGGTCGCCGTGGACGTGCACGGGGGAAGCCCCTGAGCCCTGACGCCTCCTCAGCAGCGCCTTGATACGGGCGACGAGGACGACGTACGAGAACGGTTTCGTCAGGTAGTCGTCCGCGCCGGTGTCCAGGCCCTCCGCCTCGTCGTACTCGCCGTCCTTGGCGGTGAGCATGAGGATCGGGACGTCGTTCCCGGCGGCCCGCAGGGCGGAGCAGACGCGGTAGCCGTTCATGCCGGGCAGCATGATGTCGAGGATCAGCAGGTCGTACGACGACTCGCTCGCCCGGTGCAGACCCTCCAGGCCGTCATGGACGACGTCCACGGCGTAGCCCTCGGCGGTCAGGCCCTTGGCCAGGGACAGGGCGAGGCGGCGTTCGTCCTCGACGATCAAGCATCGAAAGGGGTGGCGCGCAGCGCCTCGAGCAGGGTGGTGGTGGGTGACGGGCGGGCGCATGCAGATCAGGGTCGCAAACCGAAGCTGAAGTGATCTTCAGGCGGCTTCAGGTTCCGCTCAGTGTCGGTCGGCGAGTGTGGTTCCCGTCGAAACCCAAGCGACTCGGGAGGAACCCCCATGAAGCGCAAGATCGTCATCGCCGCCGTCACCGCGTCCCTCGTGATCGGCGGGGGTGCGGCGGTCGCCTTCGCCGACGACGAGGCGCGCACCGGCGGCGCGGAGGTGCACGTGGCCGAGACGGACGACAGCACCGGCAGCGGCGGCGAGGCGGTTGCCACGCACACCACCGCCGCCGACGCCATCGCCGCCGCGCTTGAGCACACGCCGGGCACCGCCGTCGCCGCCGACCGGGACGACGACGGCGCGGGCGCCTGGGAGGTGGACGTCGTCAAGGGCGACGGCGCCGAGCACACGGTCCGGGTCTCCCCCGACACCGGCAAGGTCCTCGGCGCCCACCGCGACACCGACGACGACGGCCGCGACGACCTTGCCGTCCTGAAGGGCACGAGCGTGGACGTCCGCGAGGCCGCACTGGCCGTCGCGCCGAAGGGCACGGTCACCGACGTCGACCTGGACGACGACGGCCCGGCGGCCTGGAGCGTCGAGACCGCCAAGGGCGAGTGGAGGGTCGACGCGCACTCGGGCAAGGTCATGCAGGACCGCGACGCCTCGGACCACGCCGACCGGAACGACCAGGACGGCGACGACGACTGACCTGCCGTCACACGGCGGGCACCGCCTCCTCGCCGTCCCGTTCCGGCACCGTGCGAGGGGCGCTCGGCCCACGGCCGCCCCTCGCCGTTGCCAGTGCCGTCAGCAGGGCCGCCGCCCCGGCCACCGCGAAGCACAGCGCCGTCGGCGCCGCGCCCAGCAGCAGCCCGGCTCCGGCCGCGCCCGCCGTGATGCCCGCGTTGACGCCCGTGTTGACCCAGGCACCGGCGCGGACCCGTGCCTCGGGGGCGGCCGCGTCGTCGGCGATCAGATAGGCGGTGGTCAGGGCCGGCGCGACGAAGAACCCGGCGGCCGCGAGAGCGAAGGCGAGCGTGCCGAGGCCGGTGGCGAGCCCGGCGGCGCCCAGCGCCAGCCCCATGCCGGCCACCGCGAGGGGCAGCCGCACCCGGGCCGGGAGACGCCAGGAGACCGCCCCGTTGAGCAGACCGCCGACAGCGCTGCCGCCCGACAGCGCGGCCAGCGTCCAGGCCACGGCGTCGTCGCCGTAGTGCCGCTGCTGGGCGAAGGCCACGACCACCAGGTCGGCCGCGCCCAGCGTGAGCCCCACGCCCGCGGTGGCGACGACCGGCTGGAGGATTCCGCGCAGCACGCTCCGGCCGCGCCGGACAGCGCCCCGCCCGAGGAGGCGTCCCCGCCGGCGCACGGCCCCTGCAGCGGCGCGCATCGTCCGCAGGGCCGGCGAGGTCGCGAAGCCGGCGGTCCCCGCCACCATCAGGCCGGTCCCGAGGACGATCCCGGCCGCCGGCGGGGCGAACCCGACGACCACGCCGACCAGCAACGGCCCCGAGACGAAGAGCAGTTCCTCGGCGACACCGTCGAGGCTGTAGGCACGCTGCAACAGCGCACGGTCCGGGGCGAGTCGGCCCCACACCGCGCGCATGGTCGGGCCCAACGGCGGAGTGCAGGCGCCGGCCGCCGCGGTCACCGCACCCAGGACGAGCGGCGAGGTCGCGCCCGGGCGCCAGACCAGCCCGGTCAACAGGCCGAGCAGCCCGGCGTAGACGGCGACCATGGGGACGAGCGCGCGGCGCGGCCCGTGCCGGTCGATCAGGGCCGCGCGGGCGGGGGACAGGAAGACGCTGGTGCCGCCGAACAGCGCCATGACGGTGCCCGCCACCGCGTACGACCCGGCGGAACGGGTCACGGCGAGCATCACGGACAGCGGGACGACGCCGTACGACAACCGGCCGAGCAGGGCGGCGGCGAAGGTACGGCGGGCATGCGGAATGCGGAGGACGACGGCATACGACGGCCTCCGTGCAACTGACGTGGAAGACACGGGAGTTCAGTTCCTCGACTCGAGGCGGAAAAGGGACGCCTGATCGCCGCGCGTCGGCTGCGGTCGGTCACCGTGTGCCGTGCGCGGGCCGGGCGTGCCCTATGCCAAGAGGAGGTACATGTCGATCAACGTATCAGCGGGGGCGGGGAGTCGGCCACGGAATTACCCGGGGCTCAACTCTGCGTCAGGCCTGCCACCAGCTCGTCCGCCGCGCGGTACGGGTCCAGCTCCCCGCCCACGATCCGCTCCGCCAGCGCGCTGAGGCGGCGGTCGCCGTGCAGGTCGCCGATGCGTTCGCGCAGGGCCGTGACGGCGATGGTCTCGACCTCGCGGGAGGCGCGGGCGAGGCGGCGCTCGGCCAGGACGCCGCGCTCCTCCATCCAGGCCCGGTGCTTCTCCAGGGCCTCGACGACCTCGTCGATGCCCTCGGCGCGCGCGGCGACCGTCTTGACGATCGGCGGGCGCCAGTCGCCGGGGCCGCGGGACTCGCCCAGGCCCAGCATGTGGTTCAGCTCCCGGGCGGTGGCGTCGGCGCCGTCCCGGTCGGCCTTGTTGACGACGTAGACATCGCCGATCTCGAGGATTCCGGCCTTCGCGGCCTGGATGCCGTCGCCCATCCCCGGGGCCAGCAGGACCACGCTGGTGTCCGCCTGGGAGGCGATCTCGACCTCCGACTGGCCGACGCCGACCGTCTCGACCAGGATCACGTCGCAGCCCGCCGCGTCCAGCACACGGATCGCCTGCGGGGCGGCCCAGGCGAGGCCGCCGAGGTGGCCGCGGGTGGCCATGGAGCGGATGTAGACGCCGGGGTCGGAGGCGTGCTCCGACATCCGCACCCGGTCGCCGAGGAGCGCACCGCCCGAGAAGGGCGAGGACGGGTCGACGGCAAGGACGCCGACCCGCCTGCCCTGCTTGCGGTACGCCGTCACCAGCGCGGACGTCGACGTGGACTTGCCGACGCCCGGAGAGCCGGTCAGACCGACCACGTACGCGTTGCCCGTGAGCGGCGCCAGCGCCTCCATGACCTCCCTGAGCTGCGGGGACGCCCCCTCGACCAGCGAGATCAGCCGGGCCACGGCCCGCGGCCGGCCTTCCCTGGCCTGGGTCACCAGAGAGGAGACGTCCTGCATCACAGCTCCGTTCAGAGATCACGTACGTAGGTGCGCTCAGGCTTGCGCAAGTGCACTCAGGCCTTGGGTACCCGCACGATCAGCGCGTCACCCTGACCACCGCCGCCGCACAGCGCGGCCGCGCCCACGCCGCCGCCCCGCCGCTTGAGCTCCAGCGCCAGGTGCAGCACCAGACGGGCGCCGGACATGCCGATGGGGTGGCCCAGGGCGATCGCGCCGCCGTTCACATTCACCTTTTCGGTGGACACGCCGAGGTCCTTCATTGACTGGACCGCTACGGCCGCGAAGGCCTCGTTGATCTCGATCAGATCCAGGTCGGAGACGTCCAGGCCCTCCTTCTTCAGGGCGTGCAGGATCGCGTTGGACGGCTGGGACTGCAGCGAGTTGTCCGGGCCCGCCACATTGCCGTGGGCGCCGATCTCGGCGATCCAGTCCAGGCCCAGCTCGAGCGCCTTGGCCTTGCTCATCACGACCACGGCCGCCGCACCGTCCGAGATCTGCGAGGCGGAACCGGCCGTGATCGTGCCGTCCCTGGTGAACGCCGGGCGCAGCTTGCCCAGGGACTCGGCGGTGGTGTCGCCGCGGATGCCCTCGTCCTTGCTGAAGACGACCGGCTCGCCCTTGCGCTGCGGGATCTCGACCGGGGTGATCTCCGCCTCGAAGATGCCGTTCTTCTGGGCGGCGGCCGCGCGCTGGTGGGACAGGGCGGCGATCTCGTCCTGCTCGGGGCGCAGGATGCCGAGGCGGGTGTTGTGCTTCTCCGTGGACTCGCCCATGGCGATGTTCTCGAAGGCGTCGGTGAGGCCGTCGTGGGCCATGGCGTCGATCATCTCGATCGCGCCGTACTTGAAGCCCCCGCGGGACTTCGGGAGCAGGTGGGGCGCGTTGGTCATGGACTCCTGGCCGCCCGCGACGATCACGTCGAACTCGCCGGCGCGGATCAGCTGGTCGGCGAGGGCGATGGCGTCGAGGCCGGACAGACACACCTTGTTGATGGTGAGCGCCGGGACGTTCATCGGGATGCCTGCCTTGACGGCGGCCTGGCGGGCCGGGATCTGCCCCGCCCCGGCCTGCAGCACCTGACCCATGATCACGTACTGCACCTGGTCGCCACCGATCCCCGCACGGTCGAGGGCGGCCTTGATCGCGAAGCCGCCGAGGTCGGCTCCGGAGAAGGACTTGAGGGAGCCCAGCAGCCGTCCCATGGGCGTACGGGCGCCCGCGACGATCACCGAGGTCGAATTGTTCGATCCAGACATGAGCTGCGATCCCCTTCCGGCTGCACTGCCGAGGAGTGAACGAGGGTTTACTTCGAATGTACTGAGTGGCACTCCGTGCCGTCACCCGGCGGTCGGTGTGATCGCTGGCACGTTGCGTAACCATCGGAAGAGCGCTGCACTGACAACCATGCTGACGCGAATCGACCACATCGGAATCGCCTGCTTCGATCTCGACAAGACCGTCGAGTTCTACCGGGCCACTTACGGCTTCGAGGTGTTCCACTCCGAGGTCAACGAGGAGCAGGGCGTCCGCGAGGCCATGCTCAAGATCAACGACACCTCCGACGGCGGGGCCTCCTACCTGCAGCTTCTGGAGCCGACGCGCCCGGACTCGACCGTCGCGAAGTGGCTCGACAAGAACGGCGAGGGTGTCCACCACATCGCTTTCGGTACGGCAGATGTCGACGGGGAGGCCGCGGACATCCGCGGCAAGGGCGTACGCGTTCTGTACGAAGAGCCCCGACGCGGTTCCATGGGGTCACGGATCACGTTCCTGCATCCCAAGGATTGTCATGGCGTTCTGACAGAACTGGTCACTTCGGCGCCTGTTGAGTCACCTGAGCACTGACCCCCGTACATATGGGCCGGTAGGGTTGGGGGCGGTCGCCGCTTCTTGGGGGGTGACCGCACGCCGGGGACCGGGTTTCGGGGGGCGAGCGTCGGGGCAGCAGCCCGTGCTCCGCCGTTGATCTGACACCATTCCCCGGGGGCCCCGTTCGGCGGATGGACGGAGCTCGTTTGGCCAGACTTGCGACCAGGGGACGGATGGGACCGCGCAGTGCGGGGCTACGAACGCCAGGAGCGAGAGCCGGCGGCTGACGTCGACCACCTCTCTCGGTTCGAGGCCGAGATGGAGCGGCTGAAGACCGAGCGGGAAAAGGCGATCCAGCACGCCGAGGACCTCGGCTACCAGGTCGAGGTGCTGCGCGCCAAGCTGCACGAGGCGCGCCGCACCATCATGTCCCGGCCCGCCTTCGACGGCGGCGACATCGGCTACCAGGCCGAGCAGTTGCTGCGGAACGCCCAGATCCAGGCCGACCAGCTGCGCCAGGACGCCGAGCGCGAGCTGAGCCAGGCGCGGGCCCAGACCCAGCGCATCCTCCAGGAGCACGCGGAGAACGCGGCCCGGCTGCAGGCGGAGCTGCACCAGGAGGCGGTCACCCGCCGCCAGCAGCTGGACCAGGAGCTGTCGGAGCGCCGGCAGACCGTCGAGTCGCACGTCAACGAGAACGTGGCCTGGGCGGAGCAGCTGCGCGCCCGTACGGAGTCACAGGCCCGCAGGCTGCTCGACGAATCCCGTGCGGAGGCCGAGCAGGCGCTGGCCACCGCCCGTGCGGAGGCCGAGCGGGTCGCCACCGAGGCCCGGCAGCGGCTGCAGGCGGACGCCGAGTCGGCCCGCGCGGAGGCCGAGCAGCTCCTGCTCCGGGCCCGTACGGACGCCGAGCGGCTGCTGAACGCCGCCTCCACGCAGGCCCAGGAGGCCACCGACCACGCGGAGCAGCTGCGCTCCTCCACCGCCACGGAGTCGGACTCCGCCCGCCGCCAGGCGCAGGAGGCGAGCCGGGCCGCCGAGCAGCGCATGGCCGAGGCCGAGGAGGCACTGCGCAAGGCGCAGGCCGAGGCCGACAAGCTGGTCACCGAGGCCACGGCGCAGGCCGAGAAGGCCCTGGCGAGCGCCGAGTCGGCGAACGAGCAGCGCACGCGCACGGCCAAGGAGCAGGTCGCCCGGCTGGTCGAGGAGGCCACCAAGGAGGCCGAGTCCACCAAGGCGGACGCCGAGCAGGTCGTCGCGGACGCCCGCGCCGAGGCCGAGCGGATCGTCGAGGAGGCCGCCGAGAAGGCCCGCACGATCACCGCCGAGGAGAGCGCGACCCAGCTGTCGAAGGCGGCCAAGACCGCCGAGGACGTCCTGAACAGGGCGCAGGAGGACGCGCAGAACACCACCAAGGCGGCCGGCGAGGAGGCCGAGCGGATCCGTCGCGAGGCGGAGGCCGAGGCCGACCGGCTGCGCGCCGAGGCGCACGACATCGCCGAGCAGCTCAAGGGCTCGGCGAAGGACGACACCAAGGAGTACCGCGCCAAGACGGTCGAGCTGCAGGAGGAGGCCCGCCGGCTGCGCGGCGAGGCCGAGCAGCTGCGCGCCGAGGCGGTCGCCGAGGGCGAGAAGATCCGCGCGGAGGCCCGCAAGGAGGCCGTCCAGCAGATCGAGGAGGCGGCCAAGACCGCCGAGGAGCTGCTGGCGAAGGCCAAGCAGGACGCGGACGAGCTGCGCCAGAAGGCCACGACGGACAGCGAGAAGGTCCGTACGGAGGCCATCGAGCGGGCGACCACGCTGCGCCGGCAGGCCGAGGAGACCCTCGACCGGACCCGCAAGGAGGCCGAGCGGCACCGTGCGGAGATCGTCGAGCAGGCCGAGAGCATCAAGGCCGACGCGGAGCGGGACGCACGCGAACTGCACGAGGAGACCGAGCGGGCGATAGAGGCGCGCCGCGCGGAGGCCGCCGAGGGGCTGACGCGGCTGCACACGGAGGCCGAGGAACGTCTCGCCGCCGCCGAGCAGGCGCTCACCGACGCCCGCCAGGAGGCCGCGCGGATCCGCCGCGAGACCGCCGAGGAGTCCGAGCGGCTGCGCGCCGAGGCCGCCGAGCGGATCCGCTCGCTGCAGGCGCAGGCCGAGGCGGAGGCCGAGCGGCTGCGCAACGAGGCCGCGTCGGACGCGTCCGCCTCGCGCGCCGAGGGCGAGGCCGTCGCCGTACGTCTGAGGTCGGAGGCCGCGGCCGAGGCCGAGCGGCTGAAGTCGGAGGCGCAGGACACCGCCGATCGTGTACGGGCGGAGGCGCAGGCCGCGGCCGAGCGGCTCGGCACGGAGGCGTCGGAGACCCTGGCCGCCGCGCAGGAGGAGGCCAACCGGCGCCGCCGCGAGGCCGAGGAGTACCTCGGCACGGCCCGCCAGGAGGCCGACCAGGAGCGCGAGCGGGCCCGCGAGCAGAGCGAGGAGCTGCTGGCCTCGGCGCGCAACCGCGTGGAGGAGGCGCAGGCCGAGGCGCTCAGGCTGGTCGAGGAGGCGGACCGGCGCGCGAACGAGATGGTGTCGGCGGCCGAGCAGCACGCCCAGCAGGTACGGGAATCCGTGTCCGGGCTGCACGAGCAGGCCCAGGAGGAGATCGCCGGGCTGCGCAGCGCCGCCGAGCACGCGGCGGACCGCACCCGGCGCGAGGCCCAGGAGGAGTCGGACCGCGTCCGCGCCGACGCCTACTCCGAGCGGGAGCGCGCCACCGAGGACGCCAACCGCATCCGGCGCGAGGCCGCCGTGGAGACGGACGCCGCCAAGTCCCTTGCCGAGCGGACCGTTTCGGAGGCGATCGAGGAGGCGGAGCGGCTGCGGTCGGAGACGGCCGAGCACGCCCAGCGGGTGCGTACGGAGGCCTCCGACGCGCTCGCCGAGGCCGACCAGGCCGCGGCGCGCACCCGGGCGGACGCCCGCGACGACGCCAACCGCATCCGGTCGGACGCGGCCACGCAGGCCGACACCCTCATCACCGAGGCCCGCAACGAGGCCGAGCGGCTCACCACCGAGACGGTCACCGACACCGACCGACTGCGCACGGAGACGGTCGCCGAGGCCGAGCGGGTGCGGGCCGAGGCGGTCGCCAAGGCCGAGAAGCTCATCGCGGACGCCACCGGGGACGCCGAGCGGCTGCGCGCCGAGGCGGCGGACACGGTCGGCTCCGCGCAGCAGCACGCCGAGCGGGTGCGCAGCGAGTCCGAGCGCGTCAAGGCCGAGGCCGCGGCGGAGGCCGAACGGCTCGTCAACTCCGCGCGCGAGGAGGCCGAGCGGACCCTCGACGAGGCGCGCAGGGACGCCAACAAGCGGCGCCAGGACGTGGCCGAGCAGGTCGACACGCTCATCACGGAGACCACGGCCGAGGCCGACAAGCTGCTCACCGAGGCGCAGCAGCAGGCGCACAAGACCACCGCCGAGGCGGAGTCGCAGGCCGACACCATGGTGGGTGCGGCCCGCAAGGAGGCCGAACGGCTGGTGTCGGAGGCGACGGTCGAGGGCAACGCCCGGGTGGAGAAGTCCCGTACGGACGCGGACGAGCTGCTCGTCGGCGCCCGCCGGGACGCCACCTCGATCCGGGAGCGCGCCGAGGAGCTGCGCGACCGCATCACCGGCGAGATCGAGTCGCTGCACGAGCGGGCCCGCCGCGAGGCCGCCGAGACGATGAAGTCGACCGGCGATCGCTGCGACGCGCTCATCAAGGCCGCCGAGGAGCAGCTGGCCAAGGCGCAGGCAAAGGCCAAGGAGCTGGTCTCGGAGGCCAACTCCGAGGCGGGCAAGGTCAGGATCGCCGCCGTGAAGAAGGCCGAGGGGCTCCTGAAGGAGGCCGAGCAGAAGAAGTCGGCGCTCGTGCGGGAGGCCGAGGAGCTCAAGGCCGAGGCGATCCGCGAGGCCAAGCGCACGGTCGAGGAGGGAAAGCGCGAGCTGGAGATCCTGGTGCGCCGGCGCGAGGACATCAACGCCGAGATCTCCCGTGTCCAGGACGTCCTGGAGGCGTTGGAATCCTTTGAGGCCCCGACGGCGGGCAAGGACAACGGCGTCAAGGCCGGCGCCACGGTCGGCGCCCCTCGTTCGGGTAAGCCGTCGGACGGCTAGTAGCACAGCTGATCGACAGGTCCAAAACGAGTGACGTCTGGGGCCTTTGACCAAGTTTTTGGCAAGTGGTCCTAGGGTTAGCCACTCAAAAGGGGTGTCATTCTCCAGATCAAACACGTATCCGCTCGATGACACACCGCTTCGGCCCCTAGGATTCCCCCTATCACCTCACCGGTCTCATTTGACAGGAACCCCATGAGCGACACTTCCCCCTACGGCTTCGAGCTTGTGCGGCGTGGGTACGACCGCGCTCAGGTGGACGAACGGATCTCCAAGCTCGTCTCCGACCGTGACAGCGCTCTCGCCCGCATCACCGCTCTGGAAAAGCGCATCGAGGAGCTCCACCTCGAGACGCAGAACGCCCAGGCACAGGTAAGCGACGCGGAGCCGTCGTACGCCGGTCTCGGCGCGCGTGTCGAGAAGATCCTCCGCCTCGCCGAGGAAGAGGCCAAGGATCTGCGCGAGGAGGCCCGGCGCGCGGCCGAGCAGCACCGCGAGCTTGCGGAGTCGGCGGCCCAGCAGGTCCGCAACGACGCAGAATCGTTCGCGGCCGAGCGCAAGGCCAAGGCCGAGGACGAAGGCGTCCGGATCGTCGAGAAGGCCAAGAGCGACGCCTCGCAGCTGCGTTCCGAAGCCCAGAAGGACGCTCAGTCGAAGCGCGAGGAGGCCGACGCCCTCTTCGAGGAGACCCGCGCCAAGGCCGCGCAGGCCGCCGCCGACTTCGAGACGAACCTCGCCAAGCGCCGCGAGCAGTCCGAGCGCGACCTGGCGTCCCGTCAGGCCAAGGCCGAGAAGCGCCTCGCGGAGATCGAGCACCGCGCGGAGCAGCTCCGTCTCGAGGCCGAGAAGCTGCGCACCGACGCCGAGCGCCGCGCCCGCCAGACGGTGGAGACCGCGCAGCGCCAGGCCGAGGACATCGTGGCCGACGCCAACGCCAAGGCCGACCGCATCCGTTCGGAATCCGAGCGCGAGCTGGCCGCCCTCACCAACCGCCGTGACAGCATCAACGCCCAGCTGACGAACGTCCGCGAGATGCTCGCGACGCTCACGGGCGCCGCGGTGGCCGCCGCCGGTTCGCCGGCCGAGGACGAGCCCATCTCCCGTGGGGTTCCGGCTCAGCAGTCCCGGTAACCAGTAGCGCGTTCAGAGGCCCGCACCGTCTCCCCCGGAGGTGCGGGCCTCCGGCGTACCAGGGGGAGGAAGAGCTCGTCGACGATCTCGACCAGAGTGGCCTCGGTGAGGGGTTCGCTGCGCATCACGATGTCGTTGCGCACCAGGTCCGTCGGCAGGGTCATGATCCGCGGTGAGACGTCGGCCGTGGGGATCTCACCCCGTTCCACCGCCCGTTCGAGCAGGGTCTTCATCACGTCACGCATGACGTCGAAGACCGCGGCCCGCTGTTCGCCGATCTCCGCCAGCACCCCGTGCACGACGTCCTGCCCGATGTCGCGCTGCCGCTCGGCCATCGAACGAAGTACGGCCAGGACGTCCTCGCGCAGCGATCCGGTGTCCGGGACCCGGTCCGCCAGGGATCCGCCCTGGCGGTGGCGCAGGGCCGCGACCACCAGCTCCGCCCGGTTGCCCCAGCGGCGGTAGAGGACCTGCTTGCCGGTGCGGGCCCGGGTCGCGACGCCCTCCATCGTCAACTTCGAGTAGCCGACGGCCTTGAGCTCCTCCCAGGCCGCCTCCAGAAGGTCGGCCTCCAGAGCGGCACCGCGCCGCCGCGTGGTCTCCGCGGGCACTGACCCACCTCCTTAAGAGACCTTGCGTCTCTAACGAGGGTCAGCCTATCGTCGACTCAAGAGACTCACCGTCTCTTAAAATCGTCACGGGGGCCCGTATGCCCGAAGAACGCCTCGACCCCGCCGTCCTCGAACTGGCCGGAATCCTCGTCCTCGGCGCCCTCGCGCCGCTCCTGGACAGCACGATCGTGTCGATCGCGATCCAGACCCTGGGCCACGACCTGCACGCCTCGACGGCAACCGTGCAGTGGGTGAGCACGGCGTACTTGCTGGCGCTCGCGATGGTCGTGCCGCTCAGCGGTTGGGCTGCCGAGCGCTTCGGGGGCCGGCGGATGTGGCTGGCCGCGCTGGCGCTTTTCCTCGCCGGGTCGGTGCTCTGCGGCGCGTCCTGGAACATCGAGTCGCTGATCGCCTTCCGGGTGGTGCAGGGCATCGGCGGCGGGCTGATGCTGCCCGTACTGCAGACCCTGATCCTGCGGGCCGCGGGCGGCCAGCGGCTCGGGCGGCTGATGGCCGTCGTATCGCTGCCGGCCCTCCTCGGCCCGATCCTCGGTCCCGTCCTCGGCGGCCTGATCGTCGGTCACCTCAGCTGGCGCTGGATCTTCTACGTCAACCTGCCGATCTGTCTGCTCGCCATCGCGCTCGCATGGCGGGGCGTGCCCAGGGACGCAGGCAGGGCCGGCGCCCGCCTCGACCTGACCGGACTCGCCCTGGTCTCCCCCGGGCTCGCCGCACTCATCTACGGCCTCTCCCAGGTCGGCGACCAGGGCGGCATCGGCCACGCGCGCGTGCTGGTGCCGCTGTGCGCCGGAGTCGTCCTGGTCGCCGTCTTCGCCCGCCACGCGCTGCACAGCGCCCAACCCCTGGTCGACCTGCGGCTGTTCCGGGTGCGGTCGTTCTCGGCGGCCTCGGCGCTGACCTTCACGGGCGGGCTGACGCTGTTCGGCGGAATGTTCCTGCTGCCGCTGTACTACCAGCAGGTGCGCCACGAGAGCGTGATCGCCGCGGGGCTGCTGCTCGTCCCGCAGGGCGTCGGCGCACTGCTGGCCCGGGCGACGGGCGGCCTCACCGACCGCCTCGGTCCCCGCCCGATCGCGGTCACCGGCCTGCTCCTGACCGCCCTCGGCACACTCCCCTTCGCCCTCGACGCCCGGAACAGCCTCCTTCTCGCAGCCGCCCTCCTCATCCGCGGCTTCGGCATGAGCGCGGCCAACCTCGCCCTGCTGGTCGGCGCCTTCCAGGGCCTCGCCCCCGAGCGCATCCCGCACGCCGGCTCCACGACCCGGATCGTGCAACAGCTCGGCGGCTCCTTCGGCACCGCGATCCTGGCGGTCCTCGTCCAGCGCGGCGGCTCGACGAGCACCGCCTTCGCCCACACCTTCCTGTGGACCGCCCTCTTCACGCTCCTCGCGGCCGGCGTCGCCCTGCTGCTCCCGGCGCGGCAGCCCGAGCCCGCTCAAGTGGCAGCGCCCGTACGCCCGTCTTAGCGTGGCCGCATGATCGAGCTCGAGGGGCTGACCAAGCGGTACGGCGAGAAAGTGGCGGTCAACAACCTCACCTTCGCCGTCAGACCCGGCATCGTCACCGGCTTCCTCGGGCCGAACGGCGCCGGCAAGTCGACGACCATGCGGATGATGCTCGGGCTCGACCGGCCCACCGCGGGCGACGTCCGCATCGACGGCAAGCACTACGACCGTCTCAGGGACCCCCTGAAGTACATCGGTGCCCTGCTGGACGCCAAGGCCATGCACGGCGGCCGCAGCGCCTTCAACCACCTGCTCTGTCTGGCACAGAGCAACGGCATCCCGAAGAGCAGGGTGGCCGAGGTCCTCGACACCGTGGGACTCACGGCCGTGGCGAGGAAGAAGGCCAAGGGGTTCTCGCTCGGTATGGGACAGCGGCTCGGCATCGCGGGCGCGCTGCTCGGCGACCCGCGGATCCTGATGTTCGACGAGCCGGTCAACGGCCTCGACCCCGAGGGCATCCACTGGATCCGCAACCTGATGAAGTCGCTGGCCGCACAGGGCCGTACGGTCTTCGTCTCCTCCCACCTGATGAGCGAGATGGCGCTGACCGCCGACCATCTGGTCGTCATCGGCCAGGGCCGGCTCCTCGCGGACACCTCGATGTCCGGCTTCATCGAGCAGAACTCGCGGTCCTACGTCCGTATCCGCACCCCGCAGCGCGAGCGGCTGCTCGACGTGCTGCACGAGGCCGGGGTCACCGTCGTCGAGTCCGGCAGCGGGACGCTGGAGGTGGACGGCGGCAAGGCCGAGCACATCGGCGAGCTGGCCGCGCTGCACCAGATCGTGCTGCACGAGCTGAGCCTCCAACAGGCCTCCCTGGAGGAGGCGTTCATGCAGCTGACCGCGGAGTCGGTGGAGTACCACGCGCACTCCGACACACCCCACGACGACGCGCCGCCCGTGCAGCAGCCCTGGGGCGACGGCTGGAACAGGAGCTGAGCATGGCGGCGATCCAGGTCGTACGGTCCGAGTGGACCAAGATCCGGTCGGTGGCCTCGACCGTGTGGACGCTCTCGCTCGCCGTGGTCGTCACGATCGCCCTCGGCATGCTGATCTCGGCGCTGTCGCGGCACGAGTTCGACAACATGAGCGCGAAGGACCGGCTCTCCTTCGACCCGACGTTCATCAGCTTCGCGGGCATGAGCCTCGGACAGCTGGCGATGATCGTGTTCGGCGTGCTGGTGGTGTCCAACGAGTACAGCACCGGCATGATCCGCACCTCGCTGGCCGCCGTACCGCAGCGCGGCACCTTCCTGCTCAGCAAGATCGCCGTCGCGACCGGCCTCGCGCTGGTCGTCGGCATGGCCACGAGCTTCGTCGCCTTCTTCCTCGGGCAGGCGATGCTCGGCTCGCACCGGGCGTCGATCGGCGACCCGCACGTGCTGCGCGCCGTGATCGGCGGCGGCATCTACATGACCCTCATCGCGGTGTTCTCGATGGGCGTCGCCGCGATGCTGCGCTCGCCGATGCTGTCGCTGGGCATCCTGATGCCGTTCTTCTTCCTGATCTCCAACATCCTCGGCAACGTCGACGCGACCAAGAAGATCGGCCGCTTCCTGCCCGACCAGGCCGGCAGCAAGATCATGCAGGTGGTCCCGCGCATCGACGACGACACCCCGTACGGCCCCTGGGGCGGCCTCGGCATCATGGTGCTGTGGGCGCTCGCCGCGCTGCTCGGGGGGTACGTGTTGCTGAAGAAGCGGGATGCATGAGCGGGGGCAGACCTTTTACCTGGTCTTGAGCGGAACCGTCAGCGCTTCGATACCCTCCTAACCCTTACGGGGGCGTGTGCCCTGCTGTCCTGACCTTTCGATGGGTGCGGAGCATGATCGAGGCTGTCGGCCTGACCAAGCGCTACGGCGACAAGACCGCCGTCTACAACCTTTCCTTCCAGGTGCGGCCCGGTGCCGTCACCGGCTTCCTCGGACCCAACGGCTCCGGCAAGTCGACGACGATGCGGATGATCCTCGGCCTGGACAACCCCACCGCGGGGCACGTGACGATCGGCGGCTACCCGTACCCCAAGCTGCCGAACGCCCCCCGCCAGGTCGGCGCACTGCTCGACGCCAAGGCCGTGCACGGCGGCCGTTCGGCCCGCAGCCACCTGCTGTGCCTGGCCCAGCTGTCCGGCATCCCGGCCCGCCGGGTCGACGAGGTGCTGGGCGTGGTCGGTCTGCAGGAAGTGGCCAGGAAGCGCTCCAAGGGCTTCTCCCTCGGCATGGGCCAGCGCCTCGGCATCGCCGCCGCCCTCCTCGGCGACCCCCAGGTGCTGCTGTTCGACGAGCCGGTCAACGGCCTCGACCCCGAGGGCATCCTCTGGGTCCGCAACCTCATGAAGGCGCTCGCGGCCGAGGGCCGTACGGTCTTCGTCTCCTCGCACCTGATGAGCGAGATGGCGCTGACCGCCGACCACCTCATCGTCATCGGTCGCGGACAGCTCCTGTCCGACATGAGCGTCAAGGACTTCATCTCGGCCAACTCCGCCGACTTCGCACGCGTGCGTACGCCCGACACGGAGCCGCAGCTGCGCGAGAAGCTGACGTCCGCGCTGACCGAGGCCGGCGGGCACGTACTGCCCGAGCAGGACGGCGCCCTGCGCGTCACCGGTCTGCCGCTCCCCCGCATCAGCGACATCGCGCACGACTCCGACGTGCGCCTGTGGGAGCTGTCGCCGCATCAGGCCTCGCTGGAGGAGGCGTACATGCGGATGACGCAGGGCGCCGTCGACTACCGCTCGACCATCGACCAGAAGGAAGGGCTCATGCAGCCGCTTCCGCCCGGCGCCCAGCCCCCGATGCCGGTGCCCGGCCAGGGCCAGCCCGGCTGGTACGCCCCGCCGCCGCCCCAGCAGGGCGGTCAGCCGTTCGCGATGCCGCAGGGACAGCCGGGTCCGTACGGCGGCCCTGCGCAGCCCCCGGCGGGCCCGTACGGCGCTCCGGGCGCTCCCGGCGCGGGTGAGCCCAACCCGTACGCCGGCGCAGCTCCCCAGGCTCCCCAGGCGCCGCAGGCACAGCCCGCCGCGCCCGCGCAGCCGCCCGCCTCCGCCGCCCCCGCCGACCTGACCAAGCCCGAGGACGCCCGATGAGCACGCCCCAGCCCCCGATGCCGCAGGCCGCCGCACCCAACTGGCAGGCGGCGGCGCCCGGTTCGCCGCACCCCGGCTACACCTCGCCGATCCCCGTCGTACGCACCCACCTCGGCCACGCGATCGCCTCGGAGTGGACGAAGATCAGGTCGGTGCGCTCCACGATGTGGACGCTCGGCGTGTTCGTGCTGCTCGTCGTCGGCATCGGTCTGCTGACCGCCGCACTGATCTCCGCGAACGAGTCGGATGCGGGTCTGGCGGGCGAGAACCCGCTGTCCTTCGGTGTGTTCGGGCTGCTCCTCGGCAGCATCTGCATCATCACGCTCGGCGTGCTGACCACCGCCTCCGAGTACGGCACCGGCATGATCCGCACCACGATGACCGCCTGCCCGTCCCGGGCCCGGGTGCTGGCGGCGAAGGCGATCGTGTTCTTCGCGGTGGCGTTCACCATCACGTTCGTGTCGGTGCTCCTGGTCGCCCTCGCGGACGTGGCCATGCTGGACACCGCCAGGGAACCGTCCGGCGGCGAGTGGCTCAAGGGCACGGTCGGCATCTCGCTCTACATCGCGCTGCTCGGACTGCTCTCGCTCGTCATCGGCTCGATCATCCGGCACTCGGCGGGCGCGATCACGATCATGATCGGCGTCGTGCTGGCCCCGCTGGTGATCGCGCTGTTCATGTTCTCGGAGGCGCTGGAGGGCGTGCGCCAGGCCCTGTTCGAGTACTCGATCCCGAACCAGCTCAGCGTCTTCTACTCCAACTCCCTCAGCGACTCCGGGCCGACGGGCTGGGACCCGCTGTGGATCGCCATCGGCGTCACGGCCGCCGCGTTCGCCGGCGCGGTCGCCCTGCTGCAGCAGCGCGACGTGTAACCGGGCTTCAGAACTTCGGCGCGTTTCGGGACCGCTGCACCCGCGTGGTGCGGCGGTCCTTGGCGTTCCAGCACGCCTTGTGCCAGTGCCGGCGGTCGTCGACGCCCGAGTGCTCCGGCCACGCCACGACGTGCGGCACACCGGAGGGGATCATCTGGTCGCAGCCCGGGCAGCGGTAGGTCTTGCCCTGCGCGCTCGCGCCCGCGACGTGCCGGATGTTCCAGTCCTCGCCCTGCCAGTTCTCGGTGGACTGCCAGCCGCCGTAGCGGCCGGGCCGGTCGTCCTCGGCGCTCCGGCCGGACGAGCCGGACGGATCAGCTCCCTTGGGTCGGTTGCGACGCGGGGACACAGGACACCTCACGGGGCTATACAGGAAGCACGGGTCGTGTCCAGCCTACGGGGCGCGGACGGGGGTACGCGTGGGGTACCGGCCGGCCCCGACCCCGCCGCGACCGCCCATTCTGCAGACAATCCGCAAATCTCTTCGCCAGGCCGTGTCCTTCGGCACGTGTCAGACGTTTATGCCGGGTGGGGGAGCTCCGCGTCGGAGCCAAGGAAGCAGGAAGAGCAATGCGCGTAGGTAGTTTCGTGTTGGCGGCCCAGTTCCCGGGGCAGGGCCAGGGGGAGGCGCTGCACCGCGCGGTCCGCTCGGCCGAGATCGCCGAGGAGGCCGGCCTGGACTCCGTCTGGCTGGCCGAGCACCACTTCGTGCCGTACGGCACATGCCCGTCGGCGATCACCCTCGCGGCCTTGCTGCTCGGCCGCACCCAGCGCCTGAAGGTCGGCACGGCGGTCACCGTACTGCCCACCGCCCACCCGGTCTCGGTCGGCGAGCAGGCCGCGCTGCTGCACATCACGTCCGGCGGGCGCTTCTCGCTGGGCCTGGGGCGCGGCGGGCCCTGGGTCGACCTGGAGGTGTTCGGCTCGGGCATCAAGGCGTACGAGGAAGGATTCCCGGAATCGCTCGATCTGCTGCTGCGCTGGCTGCGCGAGCCGTCGGTCGCGGCCGCGGGCGAGCGCTTCGCCTTCCGTGAAGTCCCCGTCGTACCAAGGCCGTCGGAGTCCCTGTCGGAGGCGCCGGGCCCCGAGGTCGTCGTCGCGTGCACCTCGCCGTCGAGTGTGCGGACGGCCGCCGAGCGGGGTCTGCCGATGCTCCTCGGGATGCATGTCGGGGACGAGGAGAAGGCCGAGATGGTCGCCCTGTGGCGGCAGTTGGCGCGCGCGGCCGGGCATCCTCCCGAGCAGGTGCTCGGCGCGGCCCATGTCTCGGCCGGTGTCTGCCAGATCGCGGACCGGCGTACGGACGCGGTGGAGGCGCTGACCAAGGCGATGCCGGGCTGGCTGAGGCAGGGGCTCGACGCGCATGTCACCGTGGACGGCCGGACCCGGCAGATGCGCGACCCGCTGGCGTACACCGAACTGCTCTGCGGGCTGCACCCGGTGGGCACCCCACGGCTGTGCGCCGACCGCCTGGCGGCGACCAGCGAGCGCACCGGCATCTCCCGCTTCGCCCTGCTGGTCGAGGGCTCGGGAGACCTGGCGGCCACCGAGGAGAACGTACGGCGCCTGGGCGCCGAAGTGCTCCCGCACCTCGCCTGAGAAGGAGACCGAACCTCAACTGCCCTGTCCGGCACGGAGCTTGCCGCCCCAGTACTGAAACACCTCCCGCGTACGGAGCGGCAAGCAAGCGGCGTGCCGCTCAGCAGTCCCGGAACTCCGGGGACTGGTTGAGCAACTGACTGCGGACCGAGGTGAAGCGGGTCAGCGTCTCGTCGACCGAGGCGTCCAACGGGAACACCGCCACCCGGTGGCAGTTCTGGAAGGCCAGCCGTACGCCGAAGTGCCTTTGCAGCGCGCCGCGTATCGCGTCACTCGCGAGCGCACGCAGCAGCTGACCGCGTGCCTGCTCGTCCGGCGGGGGCGTCTGGTTGTCGGCGAACGCTCCGCCGTCGACCTTCAGCTGAGCCACCAGGGAGCTGATCATCTCCCATGCGTAGGGCAGGGAGGTCCGGACGCAGTCGACGAATTCTGCTTCGTCGACCTCGCCTCGCTCGGCCTTTTCGAGTAGGGCCGGTGAGACGTCGAGCGACATGGGTACTCCTCTCGCACCCCCGTGGTCGACAGGGGTTGCCGGACAGATGAGGGAGTTCGCGAACCGGATACGGTGTGTACACGTCTCGCGACCTCCCGTTTACTACGGTAAGCAACGGACGGTGACGGCACCAGGAGAATGCGTACATGAGGGGCCCTCTTTGGGCACACAATCGGCCACAAATGAACAAGGGTTGACCCGGGTTTTCTGGGGCGAATCGCGTGCACCCGTACCCGTCGAGTAGCGTTGCCGACCATGCGTCTCGTCATTGCCCGATGCTCCGTCGACTACGCGGGCCGGCTCACCGCCCATCTCCCCTCGGCGCCCCGCCTGATCCTGGTGAAGGCGGACGGCAGCGTGTCGATCCACGCGGACGACCGCGCCTACAAGCCCCTGAACTGGATGTCCCCGCCCTGCACGCTGAAGGAGGGTGCCGGCGAGGAGGAAGGCGTCTGGACCGTCGTCAACAAGGCGGGCGAGAAGCTGATCATCACGATGGAGGAGGTCCTCCACGATTCCTCGCACGAACTGGGCGTGGATCCGGGCCTGATCAAGGACGGCGTGGAAGCACACCTTCAGGAGCTCCTCGCCGACCGCATCGAGACCCTCGGCGACGGCTACACACTCATCCGCCGCGAGTACATGACCGCCATCGGCCCCGTCGACATCCTCTGCCGTGACGCCGAGGGCCGGACCGTCGCGGTGGAGATCAAGCGGCGCGGCGAGATCGACGGTGTGGAGCAGCTCACCCGTTACCTGGAGCTGTTGAACCGCGACCCCCATCTCGCCCCGGTCCGCGGCATCTTCGCGGCCCAGGAGATCAAGCCCCAGGCCCGCGTCCTCGCCACGGACCGCGGCATCGGCTGCACGGTCCTGGACTACGACGCCCTGCGCGGCATCGAGGACGACAAGCTGCGGCTGTTCTGAGGGCCGGCACAGGCGGTTCTACGACGAAGAGGGCCGGGTCCGTCGGACGGACCCGGCCCTCCTGTGTGCTCTCGGCCTCACATCACCGTGCCGGCGCTGCTGCTGCTCTGCGTCGTACTTGCCGAACTGCTGGTCTCCGCCGGGGCGCTGGTGACCGGGGCGGAGGACGTGATCGGGGCGCTCGCCGAGTCCGACGTCGAAGGGGTCGTCGACGGCGGGTTGGTGGGCGTGGTCTCCGTCGGCGTCGGAGTCGGCGTCGGAGACGAGGACGTCGGAGGCGTCGTCGGAGGCTTGGTCGTAGGACTCGTCGACGGCGGCTTGGTCGTCGGCGACTTCGTGGGCGAGCTCGTCGAACCGCCGCCCGTGCCCTTCGTGCCGCTCGGGTCGTCCGACGGCTCGCTCGTGCCGGAGGACGACGGCGGGGTCGGGTCGTCGGAGGTGCCGTACGTGCCGTCGGGGCCCGGGTCGGTCGGGCGGCTGGTCGCGGTGCCCGTGTCGCCGTTGTCGCTCTTCGGCTTGTCGGCGCCCAGGCTGCCGTCGTCGGCGCCCTGGCTGGCGGACGGGTTGACGCCCACCTTGTCGGACGGGTTGTTGGCGTCGTTGTTGGACGTCGCGCCGAGCGTCACCACCGTGCCGAGCACGGCGACGAGCAGTGCGCCCGCGCCGGCCGCGACGAGGTTGCGCCGGGCGAGGCCCCTGATGCCGGCGCGGTGCGCCTTGGGCGGCGGGCCGGACGGGGCACGGTTCACGACGATGGTCGCGGCGGTGTCACCGGACGACGGCTGGAGCGGCGGGAAGGCCGCGGGCACACCGCCCGGCGGCGACTGCGACTCCTCGTAGCGCGCGTCCGGCACCTCCTCGCCCGCGGTCGAGCCGAGCCGCGGCGTGGTGCCGGTGCGGTCGGCGAGCAGGGCGAGGGCGCGGCGGCCTGCCACACCCCCGCGCTTGTCGGCGGTAGCGCCGCGCAGGCCGACGGAGGTCTCCAGCTCGGTACGGGCCCGGTCGAACTGTCCGCCGCAGAGCGCGAGGATGCCCAACTCATGGTGGAAATAGGCCTGTTCCGACACCTCACCGGCGAGCCGGGCGGCCTCGGAACCGGACCGCAGGGCCCGCTCCCAGGCACTCCAGTGCAGCCCCGCGGCGAACGCGGGCGCCGCCGTGCGGGCCAGCTGCACGGTGACGCTCTCCTCGCCCTCGGCCGGCGCGGTGGTGCCCGGCACCAGGAGACCGAGCGCGGCGAGCAGGGCGTCGGCCTCCGCGCACACCCGCTCCGGGGTGACCGACGGATGTCCGGCCCACCAGGCGTAGTGCTGGGCGGCGGTCAGGGCCCGGGCATCGATGTCGTCGCCGTACCCGGCGGCCTCCAGCTGCGTCAGCACCCCGGCGGCGAGCCGGTAGCGGGATCCGACCGGCGAGACCAGTCCACAGGCGGCCAGTTCACCGAGGGCGGCGTCCGCGTGGGTGTCGCCGACCAGCGCGGGCAGATGCGCCTGATGCGGCACCTCGCCGCCGAGCGCGACGGCGAACCGCAGGGTGGCGCGCGCCGAGGCGCTCAGCCGGGAGGCGAGCAGCGGCGCGGGCGCGGCGGCCTCGCCGAGCGAGGGCAGCGGTACGTCGTCGCCGTCCCCGGCGACCGACGAGGCGTCGAAGGGCGCGTCGACGGGCAGCGCGTCCTGGAAGACGCCGAACTCGTCGACGGCGTCGGTGCCGGCCCGCTGCCGGTCGCGCTGGAGCAGCAGGGCGCCGGCCTGGACGAAGCGCAGCGGCAGACCCTCGGACTCGAACCAGAGGTCGCCGGCCCAGTTGGCCTCCTCCTCGGTGAGGAGGCGGCCGACGACACGCTCGATCAGGTCCACGCCGCCGGCGCGGTCGAGGCCGCCGAGGAAGACCTCCTCGATGGCGGAGTCGGCGGAGGGCGCGTGCACGTCGGGCGTCGCGCCGATCACGAAGGCGCACTCTGGCGTCGCGTCCAGCAGCTCGTCCAGCCCGGCGCCGCCGAACTCGATGTCGTCGAGGACGACGACGGCCCCGATGTCCCGGACGTACTGGAGCAGTTCGTCCCGTTCCGGGCGGTGCAGGGGCGCGTTGTAGACGGCGTAGAAGAGGTCGTGGAGCAGGTCGTCGGTGGTGCGGTGGAAGCCGCTGAGGCGGACGACGCCGTCGGGGGCGAGGTCCGAGCAGTCCTCGGCGACGAGGTCGAGGAGGGCGGTGCGGCCGGAGCCCGCGGGGCCGGTGAGGCGCACGGAGCGGCCGCGGGCCAGCAGCCGGACCAGGCGCTCGCGCTCGTCCTGGCGCTCCAGGAGCGGCAGCGACGGCCGGGCCTGGCCGGGCGGCACCGGCGGCTTGGCCGCGCGGTCCGTCTCGGCGCGCTCGGCGGCCGTGAGCTTCTCGGGACGCCCCGGGCGTTCGCCCGGCGGGCAGGCCTCTATCTCGCTGCCGTCGACGGGGTTGACGGTCAGCAGGTAGTCGCCCGTGACGAGTTGCACCGTGCGCGCGAGCGCGGACGAGTGCTGACCGAAGTCGGGTGTGAGGGGATCCCTGGGCGGGCGCTGACGCGGCGCTGTGCCGTCGCCGTCATGGCCGTACTCCTCGGGTCCCCGGTTGTTCGGGTCCATAGGTTCAAGCCCCCCAAAAGCGTCTCGTGTGCCGAAGCCCTCCCCGGCCTTGCCGCACACCACGCTGTCGCTTCTGGTCCGGTGCCCGCTCGAGGGTTCTCGGGGCGGCGGGCAGCCGAACCCTAAACCTTTGCACAGTATCTACGACAGCCCGGGGTACCGCGCCGCCCGAGACGTCACAGTCTCATGAGGATTGCGCGCGTCGTGTGTTTCGCAACCGGAACGCCCGACTGCCCCACCCCATCCGTGCCGGTGGTCACACGCGGGGCAGTGACTCCACCCCGATGCCCCCCTCGATCGCCAGGATCCGGTGCAGCCGGGTGGCCACCAGCAGGCGCTGCATCTGCGGCGGAACGTCGCGCAGCACCAGGCGCCGGCCGCAGCGGCCGGCCCGCCGGTGGACGCCCATGATCACCCCGAGTCCGGTGGCGTCCCAGGAGTCCAGTTCGGACAGGTCGAGCACCAGGTCGCCGACTCCGTCGTCGACGGCCGAGTGCAGGACCGTACGGGCGTCCGCCGCGCTGCGGACGTCGAGGCGGCCCCCGACGACCAGCTCGGCGTGGTCGCCCCTGATGTGCATATGCGCTCCCCGTGAGTGCGGTGGCGTACTCCGTGACGGTGGCTGTGCAACGTCTGACTGCTTCAGCGGCAACGAGGTTGCCGTCTGTAAGCGAACCGATACCGAATTCACCCGAGGGGGTGAGACCCCTGGGAACTGTGCGGTTTCAGTGACTGTACGTACCGATCTTTCAGTACGTGTAGAAGCCCTGCCCGCTCTTGCGTCCGATGTCACCGGCGTCAACCATCCGGCGCATCAGCTCCGGCGGCGCGAACTTCTCGTCCTGCGACTCGGTGTAGATGTTGCTGGTGGCATGCAGCAGGATGTCGACACCGGTCAGGTCCGCCGTGGCCAGCGGGCCCATCGCGTGGCCGAAGCCCAGCTTGCAGGCGAGGTCGATGTCCTCGGCGGTCGCGACGCCCGACTCGTAGAGCTTGGTGGCCTCGACGACGAGCGCCGAGATGAGACGGGTCGTCACGAAGCCGGCGACGTCGCGGTTGACGACGATGCAGGTCTTGCCGACGGACTCGGCGAACTCCCGCGCGGTGGCGAGGGTTTCGTCGCTCGTCTTGTACCCGCGGACCAGCTCGACGAGCTGCATCATCGGCACCGGCGAGAAGAAGTGGACACCGACGACCCGCTCGGGGTGCTCGGTGGCCGCCGCGATCTTGGTGATCGGGATCGCGGAGGTGTTGGAGGCGAGCACGGCGTCCTCGCGCACGATCTTGTCGAGCGTGCGGAAGATCTCGTGCTTGACCTCGAGCTTCTCGAAGACCGCCTCGACGACGATGTCCGCGTCCGCGGCGGCGTCCAGGTCGGTGGTCGCGGTGATGCGGGCGAGGGCGGCGTCGGCGTCGTGCGCCTCCAGCTTCCCCTTGCCCACGAACTTGTCGTACGAGGCCTTGATGCCGTCGGTGCCACGCTTCAGCGCTTCGTCGGTGACGTCACGAAGGACGACGTCCCAGCCCGCCTGAGCGGAGACCTGGGCGATCCCGGAACCCATCAAGCCGGCGCCGATGACGGCAAGCTTCCGTGCCACTGTTACGACTCCCCTTTGAAACGCCTTACACCCTGTTTAGGTTGCCTCTTCGGCGGACCTTAGCGCTCGTGAGGTGCCGTGTGACCGGTAAGTAATGCGCGTCACGTCTCATCTGACGGACATCACACCGGCACGGCTCATTCAGCGCCTCGGACGGCGTAGTTGAGCACCTTCTCGCTCAACAGGTCCTCGATGTCGTCGAGGAGAGCCAGTACCTCTCGTGACACTTCGCGTGGATTGCGCCCCTTGACCATCTCACGCCCGATGACGGCGACGACGGTGCTGTGCACCCAGCCGAGCTGACCGGCGATCAGGTTCGGCATCGGGTCGCCGGCGTCGGCTCCGATCTCCTCGCGCAGGGCCTCCTCGAGGTTGGCCTGCACCTCCTGGCCGATGGCCCACAGCCGGGAGCGCAGAGCGGGCGCGTCCTCGATGACCCGCATGAACTTGGCGTACCCGGAGATCAGCCCGACCCGCGGCGAGACGGCCTCGACCTCCTCGCGCAGCTCGCGCAGGATCGCGGCGGCGGCCGACTCCCCCTTGTTCCGGCCGCGCACCCAGCGGCCCATCCGGTCGACGACACCGGAGGAGCGGTCGAAGAAGAGGTCCTCCTTCGCCGGGAAGTAGTTGTAGACGGTGTTGACGGAGACGTCGGCGGCATCGGCGATCTCCGCGACGGTCACCGCGTCGAAGCCGCGCTCCACGAACAGGCCCGTGGCGACGTCCGAGATGTACTGCCGGGTCTGCCGCTTCTTCCGCTCCCTGAGCCCCTCTGCCATGACCGAATCCTAACTTTCGCTGAGCCCGCTGAAAACTTGGAGTCATTGCAAAATTTCAGGGACTCTGTTTTTCTGGACGGCATGCCAGCAGTCATCAGCGCGGCCGGACTGGCCCGCACCTTCCAGACCAAGCGCGGCCCGGTCGAAGCGGTCCGCGGCATCGACCTCACCGTCCGCGAGGGCGAGATCCTCGGCTTCCTCGGCCCGAACGGCGCGGGCAAGACCACGACCCTGCGCATGCTCACCACGCTGCTCGCACCGACCGGCGGTACGGCCACGGTCGCGGGCTGCGACCTCGCCACCGATCCGGCCGGGGTGCGCCGGGTGTGCGGATACGTGGCCCAGTCGGGCGGCGTCGACCCTCAGATCTCCGTACGGGAGGAACTCGTCACCCAGGGCCGCCTCTACCGCCTGACCAAGGTCCAAGCGGCTGCGCGCGCCGAGGAGTTGGCCGGCGACCTGGGTTTCGCCGAGCTCCTCGACCGCAGGGCGGGCGCGCTCTCCGGCGGTCAGCGCCGCCGCCTCGACATCGCGATGGCGCTCACCCACCGCCCGAGGGTCCTGCTCCTCGACGAGCCGACGACCGGTCTCGACCCCGGCAGCCGCGCCGACCTGTGGGACCTGATCCGCGGCCTGCGCGACGACCACGGCACGACGGTCTTCCTGACCACCCACTACCTGGACGAGGCCGACGCCCTCGCCGACCGCCTGGTGATCGTCGACAAGGGCGTGATCGTGGCGGAGGGCACACCGAGCGCGCTGAAGCTGCAGCACGGCGGCTCGATCGACGCGAGCCTCCAGGACACGTTCCTCGCCATCACCGGCCGCGGTCCCGTCCCGGCCGACGCCGCCCCCGTAGCCGTATAGGAACCCGATGCTTCTCCACGACACGGCCCTCATCTACGGCCGCTATCTCCGCCAGTCCCTCCGCTCCCGCTTCGCGCTGCTCTTCGGCCTGCTGATGCCGCTGCTCCATCTCCTCTTCTTCGGCCCGCTGCTGACCGGCCTGCCACTGGGCGGCCGGGGCAGTTCCTGGCAGGTGCTGGTGCCGGGACTGCTGCTTCAACTCGGCCTGTTCGGGGCCTCGTTCGCGGGGTTCGCGATCATCATCGAGAAGAGCCAGGGAGTGCTGGAGCGGATGCGGGTGACCCCCGTGAGCCGTCTCGCCCTGCTTCTCGGCCGGGTGCTGCGCGACGCCACGGTGTTCGTCTTCCAGGCGGTGCTGCTGGTCCTCGCCTCGGTGGCGATGGGGTTGCGCGCGCCGCTGCCCGGCGTGCTGATCGGTTTCGCGTTCGTCGGTCTGCTCACGGTCTCGCTGGGCTCGCTGTCGTACGCCATGGCGATGAAGGTCCACACGCCGCAGGAGTTCGGGCCGCTGGTCAATGCCATGACCATGCCGTCGATGCTGCTGTCGGGGCTGATGCTCCCGATGACGCTGGCGCCGGCCTGGCTGGACGTGGTCTCCCACTTCATGCCGTTCCGCTATCTGGTGGATGCGGTGCGGGACGCCTACGTCGGCTCGTACGCGACGGATCACATGCTGTACGGCGTCCTGGTGGCTGTCGCCTTCGCGGGACTGGCCGTGACGGTGGGCACACGCGTGTTCCGCACGGCCGGGGCGTAACTACGCTGGTCGCATGGTCAATCTGACGCGCATCTACACCAGGACCGGCGACCAGGGCAGCACCGCCCTCGGCGACATGAGCCGGGTCGCCAAGACCGATCTGCGGATCTCCGCGTACGCGGACGCCAACGAGGCGAACGCGGTGATCGGCACGGCGATCGCGCTGGGCGGGCTCGACGAGGAGATCGTCGCGGTTCTCACCCGCGTGCAGAACGACCTGTTCGACGTGGGTGCGGACCTGTCGACGCCGGTGGTGGAGAAGCCGGAGTTCCCGCCCCTCAGGGTCGAGCAGTTCTACGTCGACAAGCTGGAGGCGGACTGCGACCGCTTCAACGAGCGGCTGGAGAAGCTGCGCTCCTTCATCCTGCCGGGCGGCACTCCGGGCGCGGCCCTGCTGCACCAGGCCTGCACGGTCGTACGACGGGCCGAGCGCTCCACGTGGGCCGCGCTGGAGGTGCACGGTGCCAAAGGAAAAGACGGCAGCATGAACCCCCTCACCGCGACCTATCTGAACCGCCTGTCGGACCTCCTGTTCATCCTGGCCCGCACCGCCAACAAGGACGTCGGTGACGTGCTGTGGGTGCCGGGCGGGGAGCGCTAGCGCTCCGTGTCCTGGGCCGCGTCCTTGTCCGCCCGAGCGAGCGCGGACTCGGCCGCGGCCACCTTCTTCTGCATCTCCGGGTAGCCGGAGGGGGTGGCGGGCGCCTTCTCCGCCGCACCGCCCTCGTGGGTGCAGCCCGCGGTGAGTGCCGCGAGGGCGACGAGCGCGGCGGTCGTGATCCTCAGGTGCATCAGCTCGCGCCCTCGTTGCTGTCCTTGCACCAGGTCCGGACGTCCGCGAGATCCTTCTGCCGCTGCTGCAGTGTCGTCAGCAGGGACTTGCGGAAGGTCAGCCGGTCCTGGAGATACGTGGCGATCTCGTCGTGGCCGGCCGACCTGGCGTTGTCGACGCGCTGCTGGAGCCGGGCGATCGAACCGCGCTTGTCCGCGCCCGCGTTCAGTCGCTTCAGCGCACGGTCGATGCGGTGGTCGATCTTCGGCGCCCGCTTGCAGAGGGCCTTCGCGCCATCACCGGTCGGCGTGGCGGCGGGCGCGGGTGTGGTCGTGCTGTCGGCCGTCGCCGCGCCCGTGCCGGTCGCCAGCAGTGCCGTCGCGGCCAGCCCCACGAGGAGGGTGCGCCGCTTTCGTCGTACGTACATCTCGAGCCTCCGTTCCGCGGACGGCCCCCTTCGTCCGTCCGCTCGCCGTGGAGGCTAGGAAGCGTCTTTGGGGAAACTCTGTGACCGGTTTGTCCCTGCTGTACCGATCAGCCAGTCGCGGTGGACGGGCAGGGTGCCGGCGGCCCTCGGCAGCCGCACCTCGAAGCGGGTGCCGACGCCGGCCGGGCCGTCGGCGACCGTGACCGCGCCCTGGTGGAGCGCCGTCTGCTGGGCGACCAGCGTCAGGCCGAGACCGGAGCCCGAGCTGCCGGGGCCGCGGGCGAACCGCTCGAAGATCCGCCCGCGTTCCTCGAAAGGCACGCCCGGTCCGCGGTCGTCGACGGTGATCACGACCTGCTCGCCCGCTCCCCGCACCCCGACTTCCGCAGTCGCCCGGCCGTCCTTGTCCCGGCCGTGGGCGAGCGCGTTGGCCAGCAGGTTGCCGAGGAGGAGCCGCAGACCGGGTTCCCAGCCGTGGACGGTGAGCCCAGGCGCCGCGTCCAGGGTGATCCGGGCGTCGGGCGCTCGGCGGCGGGCCTCGGCGACCGCCGCGTCGGCGACCTCGGCGAGGTCCACCGTCCGCAGCGCCTCCGCCTCGACCAGGTCCCCACGCCCCAGCTCCCGCAACATCACCAACAGACCGAGCAGCCGGGCGTGTTCGTGGCGCAGGTCGGTGAGCACCTCGGTGCGGTCGGGCTCGGGGAGGTCGGGGTGGGCGGCGAGGATGTCGAGGTTGGTGCCCATGCTCATCAGCGGGGTGCGCAGTTCGTGCGAGGCGGCCGCGGAGAAGGAGCGTGCGGTGTCCAGGGCCTCCGCGGTGCGGGCGGCCTGTTCGTCGTAGCGGGCGAGGACCGTGCGCAGGGTGGCGGCCAGTTCGTCGACCTCGGTGACCCCGCTCGGCTCCTCGGGCAGCCGGGCCGTGCTGGTGCGCGGGTCGAGTCCGGCGGTACGGCGGCCGAGCCGGCGCAGTGGGCCGCTCGCACCGGTGGCGACACCCCACGCGAGCAGGCCGGCCAGGGGTGCCGCGAGCAGGGAGATCACCGCCACGCGGCGCCGCACGAGCCGGAGTTGGGCCTGGTCGGCGGCGTTGGGCGAGAAGACCCACAGGGTGCCGGAGCCGCGGGCGGTGCTGATCGGCACGGACAGCGCGCGCCAGCTGGTGCCGCCGTCCCGGACCGTGACCGGGGTGGTCGCCCGCGCCGGCAGCGACACCGAGGCGTCCGGCTGCGGGCCGCCGCTGAAGGTGGCGTCGGGACCCATGACGCGCACGCCGACGTCGAGGGCCGCGCTGTACAGGAGCCGTTCCCTGTTGTCGGCCGCTTTGGGCCGGCCGTTGGCGCTGGCCCGCAGCAGGGCGCGGGCGTCGGCCCGCACGGCGGCGGCCCGGGCCCGCAGATGTTCGTCCTCGGCGCTGTGCAGATCACGGTTGACCAGCTGGAGCAGCAGCCAGCCGGAGGCCAGCACGAGCAGCGGCACGGTGAGTCCGACGGCGAGCCCGATGCGCGTCGAGAGCCTCATGGTTCTTCCCTCAGTACGAAGCCCACCCCGCGCACGGTGTGCACCAGCCGTGGCCGCCCGTCCGCCTCCAGCTTGCGCCGCAGATAGCTGACGAACGTGTCCACGGCGTCGGTGCGCACGTCGAAGTCGTAGCCCCACACGCGTTCCAGCAGCTGGTCGCGGGTGAGGACCAACCCGGCGTTGCGGGCGAGGACTTCGAGGAGTTCGAACTCGCGGCGGGTCAGCTCCAGCGGGCTGCCGTCCCGCTCGGCGGTACGGGCCGCCGGGTCGATCACCAGGCCCGCCACCCGCAGCACTTCCCGGCCGGTGGGCGGCCTGCGGCGCAGCAGGGCGCGCAGCCGCAGCACCAGTTCCTGCAGCGCGAACGGCTTGACCAGGTAGTCGTCGCCGCCCGCCTGGAGCCCGGCGATGCGGTCGGCGGTCTCGTCGAGCGCCGAGAGCATCAGGACGGGGAGGTCCCGGCCGTCGTCACGGAGCCGCTCGCAGACCTCGATGCCGCTCATGCCGGGCATCGACACGTCGAGGACGAGCACGTCCGGCGGCGCCTCCTGAATCACCGCCAGCGCCTCGCGGCCGCCCTCCGCCGTACGCACCCGGAAGCCGCTCAGCCGCAGCCCGCGCTCCAGCGACCGCCGGATGGCCGCGTCGTCGTCGACGACCAGCACCGCACCGGGACCACTCGTCTCGCCCATGCGCCCCTCCCCTCAGCGTTCGGTCAGGGTACGGTCCTGCTCCGCGCGGGCGGCAGCGGTCGCCGGACGCTTCTTCGGCCAGATCAGATACGTCAGCGCGATCAGCCCGTGGATGACCAGGGCCCTGAGCGCCGCCCACTGGAAGGTCCGCAGGGACGAGGTGTCGCCGTCGCCGACGTACCGGATCGCGGCCTGGAGCAGCGCACAGGCAACGGCCGCGGCGACGACGGTACGCAGCCACAGCCGGCCCTCGTGCCGGGCCCTGGCCAGACCGTGGCGAGGTGGCCCCACGGGTTTCGGCGCACCGGTCAGCCGATGTGCCGCGTGCCCGTCGAGCCAGCGGATCGTGTAGTGGCCGTAGGCGACGGTGAAGCCGATGTAGAGCGCCGCGAGGCCGTGTTCCCAGCTCGGCTCCGCGCCCTTCTTCAGGTCGACCGCCGTCACCACGAACAGCAGGAGCTCCAGTAGTGGCTCGCACAGCAGCAGCGCCACGCTGGTGCGGCGCAACCTCAGCAGATAGCGGACGGCCAGGCCGGCGGCCAGCAGCACCCAGAAGCCGACCTCGCAGGCCACGATCAGCGCGACGATCACGGCACACTCCCTTCCCTCGTCCTCCCAGGCTCCCGGTGGGGTGCGCGGCTTTCGTCGTCGGCGCCGACGAACTCGCGGTACATCGAAAGATGCAGTTGCGAACCCTTCCCGGGGATCAGGCGAGCGTCGGGCGGGCCGTGTTGGATGGAGTCATGGCCCTGCGTCTCCCCCGCCCGCACCGCTTCGACGTGTACGTCGCGGTCGGCGGGCTGCTCGGCGGCCTGCTGCTGGTGGTCCTGGGCCTCGGCACCCGGCAGTCCGACGACCCGATCACGCTCTTCGACGGTCCCTGGCCGGTCCTGCTGCCGCTCGGCGTGATGGCCGCCTGCGAGCTGCTGCGCCGCACCGCGCCGCGCACGGCCCTGCTGACCGGCACGGCCGCGATCACCACGGACCTGGTGACCCAGGGCAACGTGGCCACGATCCTGATGTTCACCGACCTCGTCTACGCGGCCGTCCTGTACGGGCCGCCGGCCTCGGCCCGCCGCATCCCCTGGATCACCGGGCTGCTCACGGTCGCCGGAACCCTGGTGCCGTTCGCGGTGTGGCGGGTGCCGGAGGCGCTGCTGATCGGTGTGGTCATCGGCATCGTGGCGTTCGGCCCCGCGGCCACCGGCTGGATCGTCCGCGACCACCGCGACGCCGCCGCGGCCGCCCGGCTGCGTGCCGAACAGACAGCGCTCCTGGCCGAGATGGACCGCAGCCAGGCGGTCTCCGCCGAACGGGCGCGGATGGCACGCGAGTTGCACGACATGGTCGCCAACCACCTCTCGGCGATCGCCATCCACTCCACGGCCGCGCTGTCGATCGACGACCCGGGCACCTCGAAGGAGGCCCTGTCCGTCATCCGGGAGAACAGCGTGGCCGGCCTCGCCGAGATGCGCCGCCTCATCGGCATCCTGCGGGACGCGGGCGCCGGCACCGAGCCCGCCGCCGCACCCACCCTCGACGGCCTCACCGCCCTCGTCGACGGCGCCCGCGCCAACGGCCTCGACATCAGCCTCGAACCCGACCACGGCAAGGTCCCCGCCCCGGTCGAGCTCGCCGCCTACCGCATCGTCCAGGAGTCCCTGACCAACGCCCTCAAGCACGCCTGCCCCGGCCGCATCACGGTCGCGCTCGCACGGCGGGACGGCGTCCTCGACGTCCGGGTGACCAGCCCGTACGGCCACCGGGACGGCCCGCGCGCTCCCGGTTCCGGCGCCGGGCTGGTCGGCATGCGGGAGCGGGCGGCCCTGCTGGGCGGCACGTTCGAGGCGGGCCCCGAGGGCACCCTGTGGACGGTGCGTGCCACCCTCCCCGTAGCCGAAGGAGCCGTCGAATGATCCGCGTCCTCGTCGCCGAGGACCAGTCCGCCGTGCGCGCCGGGCTCGTCCTCATCCTGCGCAGCGCACCGGACATCGAGGTGGTGGGCGAGGCGGCGGACGGGGAGCAGGCGGTGTCGCTGGCCAGGGAGTTGGGGCCGGACCTGGTCCTGATGGACGTTCAGATGCCGCGTCTGGACGGGGTGTCGGCAACCGGGAAGGTCGTCGAGGAGGGCCTCGCGGACGTTCTCGTCCTCACCACCTTCGACCTCGACGAGTACGTCTTCGGGGCGCTGCGCGCGGGTGCCGCCGGTTTCCTGCTCAAGAACACCGACGCGAAGGGCCTGCTGGAGGCGGTACGGACGGTCGCGCGCGGGGAGGGCCTGATCGCTCCGGCGGTGACCCGCCGTCTGATCGCCGAGTTCGCAGCGGGGCCCGTACGGCAGCCGACCGCCGACCCCGCCGTCCTGGACGCGCTCACCCGGCGCGAGCGAGAGGTGCTGTCGTGCCTCGGCGAGGGTCTGTCCAACGCGGAGATCGCCGTCCGGCTCGACATGGCCGAGGCGACGGTGAAGACCCATGTCAGCCGCCTCCTCGGCAAGCTGGAGCTGCGCAGCCGGGTCCAAGCTGCCGTACTGGCACAGGAGTTGGGGATCTAGAGGCCGTCACTCGTACGCGTCGCATCCGCCGTATACAAGAGTGGTCCAGACCTATTGACCGATGGTCCAGACCTTTCTATTCTCGCGGCACCGTGGGCGTGAAGGCTCAGTCGCGCCCCCAACTCCCGCTAAGGAGGCGCGACATGCGCTTCAGACACAGAGCCGCGGCAGGGTTCGCGACCCTGTTGCTCCCCCTGGCCGGTCTGGTCGGACTCGCGAGCCCCGCCCAGGCCGCGACGACCGCCACGGCGACATACGCCAAGACCCAGGACTGGGGCACCGGCTTCGAGGGCAAGTGGACGGTGAAGAACACCGGCACCACGGCCATCAGTTCATGGACGATCGAGTGGGACTTCCCCTCCGGTACGTCCGTCACCTCGGCCTGGGACGCGGACGTCACGTCCTCCGGCACCCACTGGACCGCCAAGAACAAGTCCTACAACGGCTCCATAGCGCCGGGCGCCTCCGTCTCGTTCGGCTTCAACGGCGCGGGCTCCGGCTCGCCCTCCAACTGCAAGCTGAACGGCGACAGTTGCGACGGCACGACGGTCCCCGGCGACGCGGCGCCCTCCGCGCCGGGCACCCCCACCGCCTCCTCCGTCACCGACACCTCGGTGAAGCTCGCCTGGAGCGCGGCCACCGACGACAAGGGCATCAAGAACTACGACGTCCTGCGCGACGGCAAGGTCGTCTCGACGGTCACCACCACGAACTACACGGACACCGGCCTGACCGCCGGCACCGACTACTCCTACACCGTCCGGGCCCGTGACACCGCCGACCAGACCGGCCCGGTCAGCGGCGCGGTCGCCGTGCACACCACCGGCGGCACCACCGACCCGCCCCCGACCGGCGGCAACAAGGTCAGGCTCGGCTACTTCACCGAGTGGGGCATCTACGGCCGCAACTACAACGTCAAGAACCTGGTGACGTCCGGCTCGGCCGCGAAGATCACGCACATCAACTACGCCTTCGGCAACGTCACCAACGGGCAGTGCGCGATCGGCGACTCCTACGCCGACTACGACAAGGCCTTCACCGCCGACCAGTCGGTGAGCGGTGTGGCCGACACCTGGGACCAGCCGCTGCGCGGCAACTTCAACCAGCTGCGTGAGCTGAAGGCCAAGTACCCGAACATCAAGGTCCTCTGGTCCTTCGGCGGCTGGACCTGGTCCGGCGGCTTCGCCCAGGCCGCGGCCAACCCGGCCGCCTTCGCCCAGTCCTGCTACAACCTGGTCGAGGACCCGCGCTGGGCCGACGTCTTCGACGGCATCGACATCGACTGGGAGTACCCGAACGCCTGCGGTCTGTCCTGCGACAGCAGCGGTGCGGCCGCGTACAAGAACCTGATGTCCGCGCTGCGCGCCAAGTTCGGCTCGAACAACCTGGTCACCGCGGCCGTCACCGCGGACGGCTCCTCCGGCGGCAAGATCGAGGCCGCGGACTACGCGGGCGCCGCGCAGTACGTCGACTGGTACAACGTGATGACGTACGACTTCTTCGGCGCCTGGGACGCCCAGGGCCCGACCGCCCCGCACTCCCCGCTGACCTCGTACTCCGGCATCCCGAAGGCGGGCTTCACCACGGCCGACGCGATCGCCAAGTACAAGTCGATCGGCGTCCCCGCGAGCAAGCTGCTCCTCGGCATCGGTTTCTACGGCCGCGGCTGGACCGGCGTCACCCAGGACGCCCCGGGCGGCACCGCCACGGGCGCGGCGGCCGGCACGTACGAGCAGGGCATCGAGGACTACAAGGTCCTCAAGACGTCGTGCCCGGTCACGGGCACCGTCGCGGGCACGGCCTACGCCCACTGCGGCAGCAACTGGTGGTCCTACGACACCCCGTCGACGATCGCCGGAAAGATGACCTGGGCCAAGTCCCAGGGCCTCGGCGGCGCGTTCTTCTGGGAGTTCAGCGGCGACACCAGCAACGGAGAGCTGGTGAGTGCGATCAACAGCGGCCTGAGCTGACGGCTCGGCACAGACCCGGGGGCGCGCGGTGCATGCCGCGCGCCCCCGGCGTGCGTGCCAGGGGCCGTTCGGCCCTTCCGGGGAGGCCACTCGGCCGGTGGGACAGGATCCCCGACCGGGGACAATCCGTATCTCAACCAGTAAGCGGAATAAGGCGTTCAGGGGGAAGAAATGATTCGGGGGGCAGCAATGAAGCGGAGGCGCAGCAGGTCCGATACGGCGGTCGATCGGCCGCGCAGGTCCAGGGTGGCGTCCGCCGGGGTGTTGACGGGGACGACGGTCGCGGCCCTGCCGGCCACCTGGCCGGTGAACGTGACCGTGTCACTCGCGCCGGAACCCCATACCGTCGCGGTCTGTCAGGCGACGTTGACCCGCTGACCGGGGGGCGCCGCCTCCAGCCACGCGAGGAAACCGGTCAGCGCGTCTTCGCTCATGGCGAGTTCGAGACGTGTGCCCCGGTGCAGACAGGTCAGGATCACGGCGTCGGAGAGGAGCGCCAGCTCCTCCTCGCCCTCGGGGAGGCGGCGGCCGGCCACCTCGATCGCGGCGCGTTCCAGGATGCGGCGGGGGCGGTAGGCGTAGGAGAAGACGCGGTACCACTCGATGCGGTCGCCGTTGTAGCGGGCGACGCCGTAGCTCCAGCCCTTGCCGGAGGTGTCCGGTTTCTCGGGGACGTCCCAGCGAAGGGAACAGTCGAAGGTGCCCCCGGAGCGCTGGATCAGTCTGCGGCGCAGGCCGAAGACGAACAACCCCAGCACCACCAGGGCCACGACGATTCCGCACACAGTCAGAGCGAGGACCATCGACACCGACCTCCTCGTCTCCTAGGTACCGAAAATAGGTAACGGAACGGAAAAAACATCCATATCTGCCTCAGCCGCGGCCGGCACCGGATTGCTCCGGTGCCGGCCGCGGCTGAGGGACGTCATCACACGGTGCGCTCGATCAGCGCGCCGCCGCCGCACGAAGTCGTACGTCCGCACGGCGCTCGGCGGAGGCGTCGCCCTCCGCCTTCGCACGCTCCAGCTCCCGCTCCGCGCGCTGGACGTCGATCTCGTCCGACAGCTCGGCGATCTCGGCCAGCAGCGACAGCTTGTTGTCCGCGAACGAGATGAAACCGCCGTGCACCGCGGCGACGACCGTTCCACCATCACTCGTACGGATGGTCACCGGGCCCGACTCCAGCACACCGAGCAGCGGCTGGTGACCGGGCATGACGCCGATGTCGCCGGACGTGGTGCGCGCGACGACCAGGGTGGCCTCGCCGGACCAGACCTCTCGGTCGGCCGCGACCAGCGCGACGTGCAGCTCAGCAGCCAAGGTGGCTCCTCGGGTCACCACCCGGCGGTTCGGCCGGGTGTTGGTTACAAGTCTAGTGGGCGTGGAAGAGGGGGCGGGACGAGCCCCGCCCCCTCACACGAACTCAGAGCTCAGAACGCTTGAGTTCCGAGTTCAGGAGACGCCCAGCTCCTTGGCGTTGGCCTTGAGGTCCTCGATGCCACCGCACAGGAAGAACGCCTGCTCCGGGAAGTGGTCGTAGTCGCCGTCGATGATCGCGTTGAAGGCCGCGATCGACTCGTCCAGCGGGACGTCCGACCCGTCGACGCCGGTGAACTGCTTGGCGACGTGGGTGTTCTGGGACAGGAAGCGCTCCACGCGACGGGCACGGTGGACGACGAGCTTGTCCTCCTCGCCGAGCTCGTCGATACCGAGGATCGCGATGATGTCCTGGAGGTCCTTGTACTTCTGGAGGACCGTCTTGACGCGCATCGCGGTCTCGTAGTGGTCCGCCGCGATGTAGCGCGGGTCCAGGATGCGGGACGTGGAGTCCAGCGGGTCCACGGCCGGGTAGATGCCCTTCTCGGAGATCGGACGGGAGAGAACCGTCGTCGCGTCGAGGTGGGCGAAGGTCGTGGCCGGGGCCGGGTCGGTCAGGTCGTCCGCGGGGACGTAGATCGCCTGCATCGAGGTGATCGAGTGACCACGGGTCGAGGTGATGCGCTCCTGGAGGAGACCCATCTCGTCGGCCAGGTTCGGCTGGTAGCCCACCGCGGAGGGCATACGGCCGAGCAGGGTCGACACCTCGGAACCGGCCTGCGTGAAGCGGAAGATGTTGTCGATGAAGAACAGCACGTCCTGCTTCTGCACATCGCGGAAGTACTCCGCCATGGTCAGACCCGCGAGGGCCACGCGCAGACGGGTGCCCGGGGGCTCGTCCATCTGACCGAAGACCAGCGCGGTCTTGTCGATGACGCCCGAGTCCGCCATCTCCTCGATGAGGTCGTTGCCCTCACGAGTGCGCTCGCCGACACCGGCGAACACCGAGACACCGTCGTGGTTGTTGGCGACGCGGTAGATCATCTCCTGGATGAGCACCGTCTTGCCGACGCCGGCACCGCCGAACAGGCCGATCTTTCCACCCTTGACGTACGGGGTGAGAAGGTCGATGACCTTGACGCCGGTCTCGAACATCTCGGTCTTCGACTCGAGCTCGTCGAAGTTCGGGGCCTTGCGGTGGATGGACCAGCGCTCGCCCTCGTACTGCTCGTCGACGTTCAGCACCTCACCGAGGGTGTTGAACACCTTGCCCTTGGTGAAGTCGCCGACCGGGACGGTGATGCCCGTGCCGGTGTCGGTGACGGCGGCCTGGCGGACCAGGCCGTCGGTGGGCTGCATGGAGATGGTGCGGACCAGGCCGTCACCCAGGTGCTGGGCGACCTCCAGGGTCAGCGTCTTCTTCTCGCCCTCGTTGGCCGGGTCGGCGACCTCGACGTGCAGAGCGTTGTAGATGTCCGGCATCGCGTCGACGGGGAACTCCACGTCGACGACCGGGCCGATGACCCGGGCGACGCGGCCCGTGGCCGTCGCGGTCTCAACAGTGGCGGTCATTAGCGGTCACTCCCCGCGGTCGCGTCGGCCAGGGCTGCGGAGCCACCGACGATCTCGCTGATTTCCTGGGTGATTTCGGCCTGGCGGGCCGCGTTGGCAAGTCGCGAGAGCGTCGTGATGAGCTCTCCCGCGTTGTCGGTGGCCGACTTCATGGCACGGCGCGTGGCGGCGTGCTTGGAGGCGGCCGACTGGAGCAGCGCGTTGTAGATACGGCTCTCCACGTACCGCGGCAGCAGGGCGTCGAGGACGTCCTCCGCCGACGGCTCGAAGTCGTACAGAGGAAGGATCTCGCCCTTGGGGGCGGCCTCCTTGGCGACCTCTTCGAGGCTGAGCGGCAGCAGGCGGTCGTCGAGCGCCGTCTGCGTCATCATCGACACGAACTCGGTGAAGACGATGTGGAGTTCATCCACGCCGCCCTCGGCCGTCTCCGTCTCGATGGCCTCGATCAGCGGACCCGCGACCTTCTTGGCGTCCGCGTACGTGGGCTCGTCGGTGAAGCCCGCCCACGACTCCACGACCTTGCGCTCGCGGAAGTTGTAGTGAGCCAGACCGCGGCGGCCGACGATGTACGTGTCGACCTCCTTGCCCTCGGCCTCGAGACGCTCGGTCAGCTGCTCCGCCACCTTGATGGCGTTGGAGTTGAAGGCGCCGGCCAGACCACGGTCGCTCGTCAGGAGCAGCACCGCGGACCGCGTGACCGTCTCGGCCTGGGTGGTCAGCGGGTGCTTCGTGTTCGAACCGGTGCCGACCGCCGTGACCGCGCGGGTGAGCTCGGTCGCGTACGGCGTGGAGGCCGCCACCTTGCGCTGCGCCTTGACGACACGCGAGGCGGCGATCATCTCCATCGCCTTGGTGATCTTCTTGGTCGCGGTGACGGATCGGATGCGACGCTTGTAGACCCGGAGCTGGGCTCCCATGAGTCAGGTCCCTTCCTTACGTCACTTGGCCGCGGCCGGGGCGTCCTCGCCGAGAAGCTTGCCGTCCGAGGTCTCGAACTGCTTCTTGAACTCGGCGATCGCGTCGGCAACAGCGACGAGGGTGTCGTCCGACATCTTGCCGCCCTCCTTGATGGAGGTCATGAGGCCCTGCTCCTTGCGGTGCAGGTACTCCAGCAGCTCCTTCTCGAAGCGGCGGATGTCGGCGACCGGGACGTCGTCCATCTTGCCGGTGGTGCCGGCCCACACGGAGACGACCTGGTTCTCGGTCGGCATCGGCTGGTACTGCGGCTGCTTGAGCAGCTCGACCAGTCGCTGACCACGCTCCAGCTGGGACTTCGACGCGGCGTCCAGGTCGGAACCGAAGGCGGCGAAGGCCTCCAGCTCACGGTACTGGGCGAGGTCGAGACGGAGGCGGCCGGAGACCTGCTTCATCGCCTTGTGCTGCGCGGAACCACCGACTCGGGAGACGGAGATACCGACGTTCAGCGCGGGGCGCTGACCGGCGTTGAACAGGTCCGACTCCAGGAAGCACTGGCCGTCGGTGATGGAGATGACGTTGGTCGGGATGAACGCCGAGACGTCGTTGGCCTTGGTCTCGACGATCGGCAGACCCGTCATCGAGCCGGCGCCCATGTCGTCGGAGAGCTTCGCGCAGCGCTCCAGCAGACGGGAGTGCAGGTAGAAGACGTCACCCGGGTAGGCCTCACGGCCCGGCGGGCGGCGCAGCAGCAGCGACACGGCGCGGTAGGCGTCGGCCTGCTTCGACAGGTCGTCGAAGATGATGAGGACGTGCTTGCCCTCGTACATCCACTGCTGACCGATGGCCGAACCGGTGTACGGCGCAAGGTACTTGAAGCCGGCCGGGTCGGACGCCGGGGCGGCGACGATGGTCGTGTACTCCAGCGCGCCGGCCTCGTCGAGGGCACCACGCACGGAGGCGATGGTCGAGCCCTTCTGGCCGATGGCGACGTAGACGCAGCGGACCTGCTTCTTCGGGTCGCCCGAGCGCCAGTTGTCACGCTGGTTGATGATCGTGTCGACGGCCAGGGCGGTCTTGCCGGTCTGGCGGTCACCGATGATCAGCTGACGCTGGCCACGGCCGATCGGGGTCATCGCGTCGACGGCCTTGTAGCCGGTCTCCATCGGCTCGTGCACCGACTTACGGGCCATGACGCCCGGAGCCTGCAGCTCAAGGGCGCGGCGGCCGGACGTCTCGATCTCGCCGAGGCCGTCGATCGGGTTGCCGAGCGGGTCGACGACGCGGCCGAGGTAGCCCTCGCCGACAGCCACGGAGAGCACCTCACCGGTGCGCTGCACCGGCTGACCCTCCTCGATGCCGCTGAACTCACCGAGGACGATGGCACCGATCTCGCGCTCCTCGAGGTTGAGGGCGAGGCCGAGGGTGCCGTCCTCGAACTTCAGCAGTTCGTTGGCCATGGCCGAGGGCAGACCCTCGACCTTCGCGATGCCGTCGCCGGCAAGGGTGACCGTACCGACCTCCTCGCGCGAGGCCGCGTCCGGCTTGTACGACTGGACGAAGTTCTCCAGCGCGTCCCGGATCTCCTCCGGCCGGATCGTGAGCTCCGCCATCTGGGTTCCCTGCTCTCCTTGTTGGGCCCGAAGTTTCAACTTGGGGGTCTGGGGGCGACCCCCAGGAATCCTCTGCACGACCCAACCGGGCCGTAGGTACGTACTGCTTACTGCTTATGAAGTTGCTGCTAGCCCGCCAGTCGGCGGCCGGCGTCCTCGATGCGGTCCGCGATCGAGCCGTTGATGACCTCGTCACCGACCTGCACCCGGATCCCGCCGAGGACCTCGGGGTCCACGTCGATGTTGAGGTGCATCTTGTGGCCGTAGAGCTTCGCGAGAGCGGCGCCCAGGCGCTGCTTCTGCGCGTCGCTCAGCGGCACCGCCGAGGTGACCACGGCGACCAGGCGCTCCCGGCGCTCGGCGGCGAGCTTGGACAGGGACTCCAGTCCCGACTCCAGGCTACGTCCCCGCGGCGCGGTAACAAGGCGCGTCACAAGACGCTCGGTCGTCGCAGCGGCCCGGCCGCCGAGCAGCCGGTGCAGCAGCTCGATCTTGGCCGCGGCGGACGCGGCGCGGTCGGTGAGCGCGGCACGCAGCTCGGTGTTCGAGGAGACGATCCGCCCGAAGCGGAACAGCTCGTCCTCCACGTCGTCGAGCGCGCCGCTCTTCTGCGCGGCGGTGAGGTCGGCCGTGTTGGCCAGCTCCTCGAGGGCGTCCACCAGGTCGCGCGACTGCGACCAGCGGGAGCGCACCATGCCGGACACCAGGTCGACGGTCTGCCCGCCGACCTGACCGCCGAGCAGGCGCTGGGCCAGCTCGGCCTTGGCCTCACCGGCCTGCGCCGGGTCGGTCAGGACCCGACGCAGCGACACCTCGCGGTCGAGCAGCGCGGTGACGGCGGCCAGCTCGTCGGCGAGCGTGCCCGCGTCGACGGACGTGGAGTCCGTCAGCGCGTCCAGGCGCTCGCGTGCGGCGGCCAGTGCCTCGCGGCTCGCTCCGTTCATCGGGTGGCCTCGGCCTTCTCCTCGAGCTCGTCGAGGAAGCGGTCGATGACACGGCTCTGCCGGGCGTGGTCCTCGAGGGACTCACCGACGAGCTTGCCGGCCAGCTCGGTTGCGAGGTGACCGACGTCCTGCCGCAGCGCGGACGCGGCGGCCTTGCGGTCGGCCTCGATCTGCGCGTGACCGGCGGTGACGATCTCCTCGCGCTGCCGCTGGCCCTCGGCGCGCATCTCGGCGATCAGCGCGGCACCCTGCTCCTGCGCCTCCTGGCGCAGACGCGCGGCCTCGTGCCGGGCCTCGGCGAGCTGGGCCTTGTACTGCTCGAGAACGCTCTGGGCTTCGACCTGAGCCGCCTCGGCCTTCTCGATGCCACCTTCGATCGCCTCGCGGCGCTCCTCCAGAACCTTGTTGATGTTCGGGAGCAGCTTCTTCCAGAAGAAGAAGAACACGATGGCGAAGGCGATGGCGCCGACGAGCAGCTCGGGACCGGCCGGGACGAGCGGGTTCTGCTCTTCCTCGGCCGCCAGCTGTACCAGGTTGGCGATCACATCAGTGCCTTTCGTCGATGCGTGTCAGTAAGGGTGGATCACTTACCGAACACGAACGGCATAACGATGCCGATGAGGGCGAGCGCCTCACAGAACGCGAAGCCGAGGATCTGGTTGGCGCGGATCAGGCCGGCAGCCTCGGGCTGACGGGCGAGGGCCTGGGTGCCGTTACCGAAGATGATGCCGACGCCGACGCCCGGGCCGATGGCCGCGAGGCCGTAACCGACGGAACCGATGGAACCGGAGACAGCGGCGAGGGTCTCAGTGGCAGCCATGCTGAATCTTCCTTCTCTTTACGGACCGGTGGGGGTTGACCACCGGACGACTGGGGTGGGGATGGGGGCTCAGTGGTGCTCGGCGAGAGCACCCTGAAGGTACGAGCAGGCCAGCAGCACGAACACGTACGCCTGGACGGCCTGCACGAAAAGCTCGAAGAGGATCATGACCATGGTCATCACGAACGAGACGCCGGCGGCCGGGATCATGTAGCTGTTCAGCAGGTACCAGGAGGCGACGGTGAACATCACCAGCATCAGGTGACCGGCGAACATGTTGGCGAAGAGTCGCACCGCGTGCGTGAAGGGCCGGACGAAGAGGTTCGAGAGGAACTCGATGACCATGACGAGCGGCAGCACCGCACCGAGCGACTTGTCGTAGCCCGTGACGTTCTTGAAGAAGCCGACGAAGCCGTGCTTCTTGAACGTGACCGAGACCCAGAGGATCCAGACGAGAGCGGCGAGCACCACCGGGAAGGCGAAGACCGACGAGACCGGGAACTGGGCCAGCGGGATCACGGACCAGATGTTCATGATCCAGATGAAGAAGAACAGCGAGACCATGAGCGGGACGTACTTCTCGCCCTCGCGCTTGCCGAGCGTCTCGTAGACGATCCCGCGGCGCACGAAGTCATAACCGGCCTCGGCGACCATCTGCAGCTTGCCCGGTACGACCTTGGCCTTGCCGAACGCCGCCGAGAAGAAGGTGACGACGAGCAGGGTGGTGATGAGCGCAAGCAGCATCACCTTGTTGAACTCGAACCCGCCGACCGTGACGATCGGCTTGAACATGAACGAGTGCAGGCCCGGAGCCGGGAAGCCACAGCCGTTGTCGGACAGGATGCGGCAATCCCACTCAAAGGCGAGCTGGGTCGGGTCAGCACTCACCGCGGACTCCTTCGGCGTGACGCATGGGTTCGGCAACCTCGTTGTGTCGGCGCGGCACGCAGCCGCGAGTCGGCACCGGACTGGTGTTACGGATGTGGGGGCGGCAGAGGGGCATCGAGCCTCGCGCTTGAGCAGGCGTCAGCTCGGATGCCCGCGCCCGCGATGCCGCAGTTGGCACCGGACGATAGCAGGAGATCTCACAAGCCTTTATCCCGCCCCTACCCCTCACGACGACGACCCTGTCTTCTCGGACTTCCCACTCTTCTCCGAGTCGGGGTCGATGTAGAAAAGCTTGGCTTTCATGTGCGCACGAGCCTGCGCAGCCATCCACACGACGGTCGCGACCACGAGCGAGACGGCGAACGTCTTCGCGTTGAAGAGAGTGGTGTCCTTGAAGACGGCCACGAAGATCAGGAGCAGGAGGAGCTGGGCGACGTAGAGCATCAGCCCCATGGCCTGGAACAACTGCGGGAGCGTTTTTGCCGTCCACTGCAGCACGTACAGGCCGATGCCCATGAACAGGATCGCCAGCAGTGTGCCGACCGCCGCGCCGAGCGCGCCCTTGCCGCCGGCCACCGCAGCGCTGACGGCGACGACAAGCGCGCCGACAGCCGCTGTGGGCACAGCGGTCTGCAAGAGGTTCCGGGCGTCATTGGACGGCATGGCGGCAACTCCGCTTTCACAGGGGGCGGGGGGGTGTCGTCATGGACGAGCGTAGTCCCGGACTGAGAGGGGAATTCACGGCCAATGGACCGTCGCACTACGGTCCTTCGGCTCTGTCCGGGGTTCTCGTGAACCGTATCACAAACTATTTGATGCGGTCTTTACCTAGTAGGTGTGCTCGCTGTCACACATGAGAGTGACAGCGCGCGTCTGTGCAGAAACGCGGTTGTTCTGTCTGGTATTAGGGGGCTTTGTTCCCCCACGACTTGGCAATGCTCTAGTCAGATTCTTACCTTGCCGCTGTCAGCGCGACGATCCGGCCTTTCGCCTCTCCAGGAAGCGCGAACGGGCGCCGAGCGCCGTCGCTCCGTTGACTCCCGCCACACCGGCGGCGACCGGAGCGCGCTCCTCCTCCTCGGCCGGGTCCGCCTGCACCGGAGTCGACGCGGACTCGGCCACGGCCCTGCGGCGGCGGTAGCGGGGCGGCACGAAGGCCTCGGCCCAACGCGGGGCGCGCGGCGTGAAGCGCGGCAGCAGAAGCAGCAGCAGCCCGATGGCGCTGAGGATCACGACGCCCAGCACGATCCACATGGACGCCGAGTTCACCGAGTAGGCGAGGGCTCCGAAGGCGATCAGCGCCGACCAGAAGTACATGATGAGGACGGCCCGGCTGTGCGAGTGGCCGATCTCCAGCAGACGGTGGTGCAGGTGCCCGCGGTCCGCGGCGAACGGCGACTGGCCGCGCCAGGTGCGGCGCACGATGGCCAGGATGAGGTCGGCGGCCGGGATCGCGATGATCGTCAGCGGCATCACCAGGGGGATGTAGACCGGCACCATCTGGTGGACGGTGTTGCGCTCCGACCCGGCGAACAGCTTCATGACGTCGGGGTCGACCTGGCCCGTGATCGAGATCGCACCCGCGGCCAGCACCAGCCCGATCAGCATCGAGCCCGAGTCGCCCATGAAGATCCGCGCGGGGTGCATGTTGTGCGGCAGGAACCCGATGCACATGCCCATCAGGATCGCCGCGAACAGCGTCGCCGGGGCGGCGGCCTCGATGCCGTACGAGTACCAGATGCGGTAGGCGTACATGAAGAACGCGGCGGCGGCGATGCACACCATGCCGGAGGCGAGGCCGTCCAGGCCGTCCACGAAGTTGACCGCGTTGATGGTGATGACGACGAGCGCCACCGTCAGCAGGGTGCCCTGCCACTGGGTCAGCGCGACGGTGCCGACCTTCGGGATCGGCAGCCACAGGATCGTCAGACCCTGCATGACCATGACGCCGGCGGCGATCATCTGGCCGCCCAGCTTGATCAGGGCGTCGATCTCGAACTTGTCGTCCAGGACGCCGATCAGCCAGATGAGCGCCGCTCCGGAGAGCAGCGCCCGCGGTTCGTTGGACTTCTCGAAGACCTCACTGAGGTTGGTGAGATGGTCCGCGACCAGCAGGCCCGCGCACAGGCCGAAGAACATGGCGATCCCGCCGAGGCGCGGAGTGGGCTCCCGGTGCACGTCACGGGCCCTGATCTCCGGCATGGCTCCGGCCACGATCGCGAACTTACGTACCGGCCCTGTCAGCAGATACGTCACCGCGGCCGTGATGCAGAGCGTCAGCAGGTATTCACGCACAGGCTTCCCCACAGGTCTCGCTGGCCATCTCAGCCCCACACCCTAGCGACGGACGCATAACAGTGGGGACTTCCGGGTAGCGACGATGGTTGCATGCGTGGCTGTGCGCGAAGGCTGCACCAGGTGCGTGTACCCCCGCTCAGCCGGTGTACGGCTGAAATCTACCGGTCAGCTCGCGCACTTGATCACGCGCCTTCTGGGTTTCGGTCCCGCCCCGCAGCACAGCGCCGAACAGAACGGCGATCTGCGCCATCTCCTCCTCTCCCATGCCCTGCGTGGTGACGGCCGCCGTGCCGAGGCGCAGGCCCCGGGCGTCGCCGTGCGGCAGGGCGCAGCAGTCCAGCACCATTCCGGCCGCCGCGAGCCGCCCGCGCGCGGTGCGTCCGTCGATGCCGAGCGGTGCCGGGTCGGCGGTGATCAGGTGCGTGTCCGTGCCGCCGGTGGTGACGACCAGGCCCTCGGCGGCCAGCGCGGCCGCGAGCACCCTGGCGTTGGCGACCACCTGATGGACGTATGTCTTGAACTCCGGTGTTGCCGCCTCGCCGAACGCGACGGCCTTGGCGGCGATGGTGTGCATCTGGGCGCCGCCCTGGGTGAAGGGGAAGACGGCCCGGTCGACGCGCTCGGCCAGGTCCGCCCCGCACAGGACCATCCCGCCGCGCGGCCCGCGCAGCACCTTGTGCGTGGTCGCGCAGACGACATCGGCGTACGGCACCGGGCTGGGCGCCGCTCCGCCGGCCACGAGCCCGATGGGATGGGCGGCGTCGGCGATCAGATACGCCCCCACCTCGTCGGCGACCTCGCGGAAGAGGGCGTAGTCGATGTGCCGGGGATAGGCGATGGAACCGCAGACGATCGCCTTGGGGCGGTGGTTGCGGGCCAGCGTCCGCACCTGGCCGTAGTCGATGAGCCCGGTCTCCGCGTCGACGCCGTACCCGACGAAGTCGAACCAGCGGCCGGAGAAGTTGGCCGGCGAGCCGTGCGTGAGGTGGCCGCCGTAGGGGAGGCCGAGGGCGAGGACGGTGTCGCCGGGGCGCAGGAGTGCCGCGTACGCGGCGAGGACGGCCGACGAGCCGGAGTGCGACTGCACGTTGGCGTGCTCGGCGCCGAACAGGGCCTTCGCGCGGTCCACGGCGAGGCGCTCGGCGACGTCGACGATCTCGCAGCCGCCGTGGTGCCGGGCGCCGGGATAGCCCTCGGCGTACTTGTTGGCGAGCGGTGAGCCGAGGGCGGCGAGCACGGCCGGCGAGGAGAAGTTCTCGGCGGCGATGAGCTGCAGCGTCGTCGACTGCCGATCGAGCTCGCCGAGGAGGATCTCGGCCAGCTCCGGGTCCTGCCGTCGCAGGGCATCGGCCTCGAGGGTACGGGTGACCGGCATGGTGGGCTCCGGGGGCGTCGACGGTGACGTACGACCAATGTAGGCCCGGTGCGGGTGGGGTGCTCGGTTGTTACGCCCTCGCAGGTACACCCGTGAGCGCTGTGACGACCGGATCCGGCGCGACCACCGCGGCCCGCACCGGCGCACGCGCGCGTGCCACCACGCCGACCCGTCCCCGACGCGCACCGCTCGGCCCAGACGGGCCTCCCGGGCATCGAGCCGCTGCGCCGGACTCCGTCCGGCGGCTCATGGCGCCGCCTCAAGCGCGCGCAGGTACTCCGGTGAGCGCTGTGACGACCGGATCCAGCGCCAGATGTATCTCGTCCCCGATCGACCGGAAGAAGGTCAGCGGGGCGCCGTACGGGTCGTAGACCTCGTCCGCCTCGGCGGTCGGGGCCAGGAGCCACCCGCGTAGAGCCGCCGCGGCCCGCACCAGCGCACGCGCGCGTGCCACCACGCCGTCCTCCAGGGGCGGCAGCGTGGCGGGGTCGATCGCGCGAACCAGGCGGGTGAACTCCTTCAGCGTGAAGGTGCGCAGGCCCGCGGAGTGGCCCATGGAGATGACCTGGGCGCGGTGGTCGCGGGTCGCGGTCAGGACCAGGTCGGCCATGATGACGTGCTCGTCGAGCAGTTCGCGGCCCACGAAGCCGGAGGCGTCCGCGCCGAAGTCGGCCAGCACGGCCTCCGCGTTGGCCTCCATGGGCGCGCCCTCGTGACCCCAGGTGCCCGCGCTCTCCACGATCAGCGCGCCGCCCAGGACACCGAGCCGCTGGTGCACGAAATGCCGGGTCAGCCGCTCGGTCATGGGTGAGCGGCACACGTTGCCGGTGCTGACGTGGAGGATGCGGAAGCAGTCGCGCGGAAGCCCCACGAACGTCGTCGTGATCTCCGCGGCGTTTTCCCCGTTGCCTATGCCACGCCCCGCGTCAGGGGCCGTCAATTGGCCACCTCGAGGTCTGGTACGACCTTGCGCAGCTCGTCCGGCGACAGCGCGCCCTCGCGCAACAGCACCGGTACCCGGCCGGTGACGTCGACGATGGAGGACGGGACGTTGCCGGGGGTCGGGCCGCCGTCGAGGTAGACGGAGACCGAGTCGCCGAGCATCTCCTGCGCGGCGTCACAGTCCTCCGGCGCCGGGTGGCCGGTGAGGTTGGCGGAGGAGACGGCCATGGGCCCGACCTCGGTCAGCAGCTCGATGGCGACCGGGTGGAGCGGCATGCGCACGGCAACCGTGCCCCGGGTGTCCCCCAGGTCCCACTGCAGGGACGGCTGGTGCTTGGCGACGAGGGTGAGCGCACCCGGCCAGAAGGCGTCGACCAGCTCCCAGGCCAGCTCGGAGAAGTCGGTGACGAGACCGTGGAGCGTGTTCGGGGAGCCGATCAGCACAGGGGTGGGCATGTTGCGGCCCCGCCCCTTGGCGTCCAGCAGGTCGGCGACGGCCTCCGAGGAGAACGCGTCCGCGCCGATGCCGTACACCGTGTCGGTCGGGAGGACGACCAGCTCGCCACGGCGGACGGCGGACGCGGCTTCGCGCAGACCGGTCTCACGGTCGGTCGCGTCATTGGTGTCGTATCGCCGTGCCATGTCTAGCGGGCCTCCTCGTACACGTACTGCCTGATGGAAGTCGGGGCGGTGCTCACGGCAGTGCCTTGCGGGCCGTGGCGAACCGTGGACGGTTGTTGAGGTCCGGGTGGTCGGCCGCGTCGGCCCAGCCCCGCTCCTCGGTGAAGATCCACGGCACCTGGCCGCCCTGGGTGTCGGCGTGCTCGATGACGACGACGCCGCCGGGGCGCAGGAGCCGGTGTGCGGTCCGCTCGAGACCGCGGATGAGATCGAGGCCGTCCTCCCCTGAGAACAGGGCGAGTTCGGGATCGTAGTCCCGCGCCTCGGGAGCGACGTACTCCCACTCGGTCAGCGGGATGTAGGGCGGGTTCGAGATGACCAGGTCGACGTGGCCGTCGAGGTCACGGAAGGCGTCCAGGGCGTTGCCCTGCCGCAGGTCGACCCGCGACCCTTCCACGTTCTTGCGCGTCCACTGGAGCGCTTCCTCGGACAGCTCCACGGCGTGCACGCGAGAGCGCGGGACCTCCTGGGCGAGGGCGAGCGCGATCGCGCCGGAGCCGGTGCACAGATCGACGATGCAGGGCTCGACGACGTCCATGGCGCGTACGGCGTCTATGGCCCAGCCGACCACGGACTCGGTCTCCGGCCGCGGCACGAACACGCCCGGCCCCACCTGGAGTTCGAGATACCGGAAGTAGGCCCGCCCGGTGATGTGCTGCAGCGGCTCACGCTGCTCGCGCCGGGCGATGACCTCCCAGTAACGGGCGTCGAAGTCCGAGTCCTTCACGGAGTGCAGCTCGCCCCGCTTCACGCCGTGCACGAACGCGGCGAGCTCCTCCGCGTCGTTGCGCGGCGAGGGCACGCCGGCGTCGGCCAGCCGCTGGGTGGCCTGTGCCACCTCTGCGAGCAGCAGGTTCACGCAAGTCCTCCGTGTCTTACTGGGTCGCTCGTACGTGCCTTTTATGCAGCCGCCAGCTTCGCCGCCGAGTCCGCGTCGATGCAGGCCTGGATCACCGAGTCGAGGTCGCCGTCCAGGACCTGGTCCAGGTTGTACGCCTTGAAGCCGACGCGGTGGTCCGAAATGCGATTCTCCGGGAAGTTGTACGTGCGGATCTTCTCGGAGCGGTCGACGGTGCGGACCTGGCTGCGGCGGGCGTCGGCGGCTTCCCGCTCCGCCTCCTCCTGCGCCGCTGCGAGCAGCCTGGAGCGCAGGATACGCAGTGCCTGCTCCTTGTTCTGCAGCTGGCTCTTCTCGTTCTGGCAGGAGGCGACGACTCCGGTCGGAATGTGCGTGATGCGCACCGCGGAGTCGGTCGTGTTGACGGACTGGCCGCCGGGGCCGGAGGAGCGGTAGACGTCGATCCGGAGGTCGTTCGGGTTGATCTCGACGTCGACCTCCTCAGCCTCGGGCGTCACGAGAACGCCGGCCGCCGAGGTGTGGATACGGCCCTGGGACTCGGTCGCCGGCACGCGCTGCACGCGGTGCACACCGCCCTCGTACTTCAGCCGGGCCCACACGCCCTGCCCGGGCTCGGTCGCGCCCTGGCCGCCCTTGGTCTTCACGGCGACCTGGACGTCCTTGTAGCCGCCCAGCTCGGACTCGGTGGCGTCGATGATCTCGGTCTTCCAGCCGACGCGCTCGGCGTACCGCAGGTACATGCGCAGCAGGTCGCCCGCGAAGAGGGCGGACTCGTCGCCGCCGGCGCCCGCCTTGATCTCGAGGATCACGTCCTTGTCGTCGCTGGGGTCGCGCGGGACGAGCAGCAGGCGCAGCTTCTCCGTCAGCTCCTCGCGCTGCTTCTCCAGCTCCTTGACCTCGGCGGCGAAGTCCGGGTCGTCGGCGGCGAATTCCTTCGCCGTCTCGATGTCGTCGCCTGTCTGTTTCCAGGAGCGGAACGTGGCGACGATCGGGGTGAGCTCGGCGTAACGCTTGTTCAGCTTGCGCGCGTTGGCCTGGTCGGCGTGGACCGACGGGTCGGCGAGCTTCGTCTCCAGGTCGGCGTGCTCACCGACGAGTTCCTCGACGGCCTCGAACATCTTGGGCTCCTGAAATGCGAAAAGAGAGGGAAGGCGGGCGACCAAAAACGCCGGTCCCGGCGCGCCTGTGAAGGGCGCGGCCGTGGACCGGCGGATTGGAGCTCGCTACTTCTTGGAGCCGGCTGCAGCCTTGCCGAAGCGGGCCTCGAAGCGGGCCACACGGCCACCGGTGTCGAGGATCTTCTGCTTGCCCGTGTAGAACGGGTGGCACTCGGAGCAGACCTCGGCGCGGATGGTGCCGCTGGAGATCGTGCTACGGGTGGTGAACGACGCGCCACAGGTGCAGCTGACCTGCGTCTCGACGTACTCGGGGTGGATGTCGCGCTTCAAGGTGTCTCCTAGTTTCGGGAGGGCGCCGGGTCGCAGCCGCGGGATGCGGGCGCGTGAACCGGAGCCGACGTACCAGTCTGCCAGGACTGGGGCCATCCCCCAAAACCGGGGGTCGGCGCGATCTATTCCACGACGCCCTTGGCTTCGCCCGTCGCCGTGCCCTTGGTCGCCGACTTCGGGATGGCCTGGTCGTTCTTCAGGGCTGTCCAGACCTGCTCGGCCTTGGCCTTCTGGACGATCACGCGATTGGGGTTCGCGGGGTCGTACTGGACCGGCATCGTGACCATGTGCATGTTCTTCGAGCTGATGCCCTTGAGGCCGTTGGCGAAGGACATCAGGGAGTTGACCGAGCCGAGGTCGGAGTCGGTCGTCACGGCCTTGGTGGAGGTGTCGGCGAGGTCGTAGAGCTTCTTCGGGTTGGTGAAGATGCCGACGTGCTTGACCTGGTCGACCAGGGCCTTGATGAAGGCCTGCTGGAGCTGGATGCGGCCGAGGTCGGAGCCGTCGCCGACACCGTGCCGGGTGCGGACCAGGCCGAGGGCCTGCTCGCCGTCGAGCTTGTGCGTGCCGGCCTTGAGGTCGAGGTGGCTCTCGGAGTCCTTGATGTCCTTGGTCGTGGTGACCCGGACACCGCCGAGCTCGTCGATGAGCTTCTCGAAGCCGCTGAAGTCGACCTCGAGGTAGTGGTCCATGCGCAGCCCGGTGATCGACTCCACGGTCTTCACGGCGCAGGTGGCGCCGCCGGTGGAGTACGCGGTGTTGAACATGGCGCCGGATGCGGCGGGATGCGTCTTGCCGTCGGTGTCGGTGCACTCGGGCCGGTCGATGAGGGTGTCGCGCGGCATGGAGACCACGCTGGCCTTCTTGTGGCCCTTGTAGACGTGCACGATCATCGCGGTGTCGGAGCGGGCGCTGCCGTCGTCGGTGCCGCCGCCGAGCTTCTTGTTCTTGCCGGATCGGGAGTCCGAGCCGAGCACGAGGATGTTCTCGGAGCCGTTGTCGACCTTCGTCGGCCGGTCGGTGCCGAGGGCCGAGTCGATGTCGACGCTCCTGATGTTGCCGTTGAGCTTGAAGTACAGGTAACCGACTCCGGTACCGCCCAGCACGACGATGCCCGCGGCGGTCCAGGCCGTGATCAGAAGGCCCTTGCGGCGCTTGCTGCGAGGCTTGCGGCGACGACCCTTGGCGCGGCCCCGCGCGCCACTGGTGCCGGGCTCCCCCGGTATGCCGGGATCCGGCGTGCTCTCGGCGGTCATGTGCTCCTCGTTCTCGTCCGGTCGGTTACCCCCTGCTGTGAGGGACAGGCCTGTCGATACGGCACTTACCGCACCATCGTCGCTCCGTCCGGTCAGACGGAGAAACCCGGGAAAGGGTTGCACAACGCACTGTGCCCAACCCGTGGAGGGTTGGGCACAGAGCGTCACCAATGTTTACGGCTGTACCACGCTCACCAGCGGTTTCAGCCGAAGAGGTCGTACTGCTGGAAACCGGTACCGACCGAGATCCTTGTGGCAAAGATCTCGCTCGTGGCCTTACCGGTGCCCTTGTAGAGGTACAGGGTGCCTCCGGTCGTACGTGCCAGGAAGTCCGCCTTGCCGTCGCCGTTGACGTCGCCGATCGCGTCGAAGGCGTTGTAGCCGGTCCAGGCGCTGCGCACCTTGATGCGGGCCGAGAAGGCGCCCGTGCCGGACTTGCCGGTGCCCTTGTACAGGTACAGGTCCCCGGTGCTCTTGCTGCGGGCGAGCAGGTCGGCCTTGCCGTCACCGGTGAAGTCGCCCTTGCCGCGCAGGGAGTTGTACTGGTTCCAGCCGGTGCCGACCTTCACCCGGGTGGCGAAGGTGCCGTTGCCCTTGCCGGGGTAGATCCACAGGGCGCCGCCGGAGTCGACCGAGAGCAGGTCGGGCAGGTAGTCGCCGGTGACGTCGCCCGGGGCGACGATGCGGGTCCGGGTCGACCAGTCGCTGAAGATCTTCGTCTTGGACCAGGAGGCGCCGGCCGGCACGTAGTGCAGCCAGTAGACGTCGCCGCCCGAGCTCTGACGGACCACCAGGTCCTGGTAGCCGTCCCGGTTCAGGTCGGTCTGCAGGACCAGGTTGACACCGTCGTACGACCCGACCGACACGCGGGCGCCGAACGCGCTGCCCGTGGAGTCCTTCTCGTACGCCTCCTTGGTGGAGGAGTTGCGCACCCACAGGTCGGCCTTGCCGTCGGTGCGGCTGAGGTTGGTGTCGTCGACGTTCGCGTAGGCCGCACCGATGTACGTGCTGACCTTCGAGAAGACGCTGTAGTAGCCCTTGCTCACACAGTTCGTCACGCCCCACGAAACGACGCCGACGATCCGGTTGTCGACGACCAGCGGTCCACCGGAGTCGCCGTTGCAGGCCGCCTTCGTGCCGGTGTCGGTGCCGCTCTGCGTGCCGGCGCAGATCATGTGGCCCTTGATGTAGTCGGAGCCGTACACGCCGGAGCAGGTGGTGTCGGTGTGGATGGTCAGCGTGGCCGACTTCAACGTCTCGGAGATGTCCTGGCTGCCGGAGCTGGTGCGCCCCCAGCCGTACAGCTTGGCGCTGGTGCCGCCCGCGTACGAGGCGGTGTCGCCCGAGGTCGTCATCCTGATCGGCGTCGCCGTGACCGGGGTGGCCAGGGTGATGACAGCGATGTCGTTGTTGATCGTCGTCGGGCTGTACGACGGGTGGTTCCACTGCCGCAGGGGCAGCGAGACCGTGCCGCCGTGCAGGTCGGTGTTGCCGGAGCTGTCGGTGGTCGGCAGCTGCGAGGTGCCGGTCAGGACGGCGCCGTACGCCTTCCAGTTGTAGCTCGTGCCGTCCTCGTCCTTGACGCAGTGCGCGGCGGTGAGGATCTTCGTCGGCGAGACGACCGTGCCGCCGCAGAAGAACCCGATGTCGTCGCTCTCGTCGGTGGTGCCCTGGTCGTCGTAGTACCAGAGCTGCGCCATCCAGGGCGCCGAGGTGATGGCGGTGTCGGTGCCGCCGATGACGTACGGGCTCACGGTGGAGTCGGAACCGGTGGAAGCCGTGGTGCTCGCGCTGTAGGACGACTTCGGCGTCGCCTCCCCCGCGGTGCCGTCGGTGGCGAGAGCGCCCGCGATGCGCTTCTTCAGCTCGGCGGTCGACACGGAGCTGGTGGCCGGCTTGGTGGTCGGCGTCGGCACGGAGGTCGCGGCGTTCGCCGAGGCGGTCAGCAGCGCGGCGGCGACGGCCGCGGCGACACCGGCGGCGGCAACGGGCAGCGCGAATCGAATCCGGCGTCTGTGACGACCGCTGCCGGACGAAGGTGTGGACAAGGGTGTTCCCCCCGGGACACAGGTGATGGGAGGGGCGCGAGAGTGCACCCGTTCCTATCAGCGCCAAAGGGGCGTTTTCCGTCACCGGTGTGACGGAAAACGCCCCTTTGAGAAGGCTGTGCCTCAGTCGCCGTTGCCGGGCATCGGCGTCGTCTTCTGGATCTGCAGCAGGAACTCGGCGTTCGACTTGGTCTGCTTCATCTTGTCGAGGAGCAGCTCGATCGCCTGCTGCTGGTCGAGCGCGTGCAGCACCCGGCGCAGCTTCCACACGATCGCCAGCTCTTCGCTGCCGAGCAGGATCTCTTCCTTACGGGTGCCGGACGCGTCGACGTCCACCGCCGGGAAGATGCGCTTGTCGGCGAGCTTGCGGTCGAGCTTGAGCTCCGCGTTGCCGGTGCCCTTGAACTCCTCGAAGATCACCTCGTCCATGCGGGACCCGGTGTCCACCAGGGCGGTGGCGAGGATGGTCAGCGAGCCGCCGTCCTCGATGTTGCGGGCCGCACCGAAGAAGCGCTTCGGGGGGTACAGCGCGGTCGAGTCGACACCACCGGACAGGATGCGGCCGGAGGCCGGGGCGGCCAGGTTGTACGCACGGCCCAGACGCGTGATCGAGTCGAGCAGCACGACGACGTCGTGGCCCAGCTCCACCAGACGCTTGGCGCGCTCGATGGCGAGCTCGGCGACCGTGGTGTGGTCCTCGGCCGGGCGGTCGAAGGTCGAGGAGATGACCTCGCCCTTGACCGACCGCTGCATGTCGGTGACCTCTTCCGGACGCTCGTCGACGAGGACGACCATCAGGTGGCACTCGGGGTTGTTGTGCGTGATCGCGTTGGCGATCGCCTGCATGATCATGGTCTTGCCGGTCTTCGGCGGGGCCACGATCAGACCGCGCTGGCCCTTACCGATCGGCGCGACGAGGTCGATGATGCGGGTGGTGAGGACACCGGGGTCCGTCTCCAGGCGGAGGCGGTCCTGCGGGTACAGCGGGGTGAGCTTGTTGAACTCCGGGCGGCCGCGGCCGTGTTCGGGCGCCATGCCGTTGACGGAGTCCAGACGCACCAGCGCGTTGAACTTCTCGCGCCGCTCGCCTTCCTTGGGCTGACGGACCGCACCGGTGATGTGGTCGCCCTTGCGCAGGCCGTTCTTGCGGACCTGGGCGAGGGAGACGTACACGTCGTTGGGACCCGGCAGGTAGCCCGACGTACGGATGAAGGCGTAGTTGTCGAGGATGTCCAGGATGCCCGCGACCGGGATCAGGACGTCGTCCTCGGCGATCTGCGGCTCGGCACCGCCCATCTCGTCACGGCCACGACGGCCACGGCGGTCGCGGTAACGGCCCCGACGGCCACGGCGGCCGCCCTCGAAGTCGTCGTCGTCCTGCGGACCGGCGTTGCGGTCCTGGCGGCCGCCGCCCTGCTGCTGGTTCTGCTGCTGGCGCTGACCGCCCTGGCCCTGCTGCTCGTCGCCCTTGCGGCGGTCACCGCGGTCACCGCGCTCGCCGCGGTCACGGCCACCACGGTCGCGGTCGCGGCCCCGGTCGCGGCGGCCCTGGCGGCCGTCGCCGTCAGCGGCGTCGCCCTTGGCCTCGCCCTGCGCCTGCGGGGCGGGCGTCTCGGCCTTCGGCTCGCTCTTCGCCTCGGCGGTGACCGTCTCGGGGCTGCCCGCCTCGGCCGTGGCACGGCGACGACGGCGCTCCGCGGGAACGTCCTCTCCCCCACGCTCGGCTTCGCTCGCGCGGGAGGGGCCCCCAGCAGGCTGGCCGGGGATCTCGATCTGCTGCTGGGCCACGGCCTTCTCGGCCGGGGCGGCCGCCTTCTTCTCGGCGGCGGGAGCGGCGTCGTCGCCCGTACGGGCCTTGGAGGTGGCCCGGCGCTTCGGCTTGGTCTCTGCGGCGGGCTCGGCCTTCGCCGGGGCACCACCACCAGCCTGCGCCTCCTTGATGACCTCGATCAGCTGGCTCTTGCGCATACGCGCCGTGCCCCTGATGCCGAGGCCGGATGCGACCTGCTGCAGCTCGGCCAGCACCATGCCCTCGAGGCCGGTACCGCGGCGCCGCCGGGAGCCGGCACCGGTGGCAGGCGCGGAGGCGTCCGTGGCGGGCGCGGCAGCGGTCTCCTCGACACGTGCGCCCATCAGATCGGTGGTGTCGCTCACGAAGGGTCCTTCCCTGGAGCGGACGTCGGCCTGTCTGGCTCGGCGACCGGTTGTGCTGTCCGACTTCGGTCCTTGCTGTGTGGACCGTGCCGGGGCGGTGGTCCGCCAAAGGTGGCGGAGGGAATATCTGGGATGGCGCTTCCCAAAGCCTGGGCCGTGGCACCGGGTGTCAGTGTCACGTGGCTTGGTCGCACCGATTCCGGAGCGTGCCCGGCAAGTCGCTCAGTGCCCGCGTACGAGGTACTGCCCGCGTACGTCGTACGGAACACAGTGCGGCTTGGGAGGCTCCCGGAAGAATGTCTGTCCCGGACGGGGACACGAAGCACCTCGCCATGGTGGGGTCGGGTGCAGACTTGAGGTTAACACTACCGGATCCAACAAACATTCCCCCTCTCGAAATCCGGCAACCGCGCGTGTCAGGTGGCAAGCGGCAACACACTCGCTCCCTGCGCGTCGAGGTCCAGCCGGTTCGCCGCCCAGCCCTCGCCTGCCAGATGGGCCACCTTGTCGGCACTGTCGGCGTCCGCCAGCGCGAGCACGGTGGGTCCCGCTCCTGAAATGACTGCCGGGACTCCGTCGGCCCGCAGTCGCTCCACCAGGGCGGCGCTCTCCGGCATGGCCGGAGCGCGGTACTCCTGGTGGAGACGGTCCTCGGTGGCGGGCAGCAGCAGCTCGGGGCGCCTGGTGAGGGCCTCGACGAGCAGGGCTGCACGGCCCGCGTTGGCGGCGGCGTCGACGTGCGGCACGGAACGCGGCAGCAGGCCGCGGGAGGTCTCGGTCAGGACCGGCTTTCCGGGCACGAAAACCACCGGAACGATGGAATCGGCGGCATCCATCCTGATCGCCCGCGCGGCGCCCGCCTCCATCCAGGAGAGGGTGAAACCGCCGAGCAGACACGCCGCCACGTTGTCGGGATGGCCCTCGATCTCGGTCGCGAGCTCGAGCAGGGCCGTGTCGTCGAGCTTCGACTCGCCGCCTATGGTCACGGCTCGCGCGGCGACGATGCCGGCGCAGATGGCGGCCGAGGAGGAGCCCAGGCCCCGGCCGTGCGGAATGCGGTTGGCGCACACGATCTCGAGGCCGCGCGGCTGCCCGCCGAGCAGGTCGAAGGCGGTGCGCAGGGAACGTACGAGAAGGTGCTGTTCGTCACGCGGCAGCGTCTCGCTGCCCTCACCCGCGATGTCGATGTGCAGCCCGGAGTCGGCGACCCGCACGACGACGTCGTCGTACAGCCCCAGCGACAGGCCGAGGGCGTCGAAGCCCGGGCCGAGGTTGGCGCTGGTGGCGGGGACGCGCACCCTGACGGCGGCGGCGCGGAACGCTGGACCGGCCATCGCTCGATGACTCTCCTTGAGCTGCGTGATTGTCGAAGACTTTCGATACGTACGGGAGGGCCCCGGGGGCCCGTGGGAACCGCTTCCCGGCCGCGGAGACGGCGCGGCACCCAGCCGGATGCGAGGCATATGCGGCGGGCGGGTTCAGTACAGCCTATCGAAGGAAGGTTCTGTGGCGACATAGGGCGCACAGGAGGCGCACGATGCGTACCGTAAGCCCCCTGTGCACCCCTCCCAGGGAATCCCCGGATGAGGACGCCCCGGGGAGGTGCGGGGTTGCTTCGTCAGGCGAGGCCGAGGCGGTCCGCCGCCGTCGCAGCGTCGACCGGGACGGTCACCGGCTGGGGTGCGCCGGCGACGGCCCAGTCGGGGTCCTTGAGGCCGTTGCCGGTGACGGTGCACACGATCTTCTGGCCCGGGTCGACCTTGCCCTGCTCGGCCGCCTTCAGCAGACCGGCGACGGAAGCGGCGGACGCGGGCTCCACGAAAACGCCCTCCTGCGCGGCCAACAGCCGGTAGGCGCGCAGGATTTCACGGTCCGTCACCTCGTCGATGAGACCGCCGGACTCGTCCCGCGCGGCGAGCGCGTACTGCCACGAGGCCGGGTTGCCGATGCGGATGGCGGTGGCGATGGTCGAGGGGTCCTTGACGACCTCGCCGCGCACGATCGGCGCACTGCCGGAGGCCTGGAAGCCCCACATTCGGGGGGTCCTGGAGGCGACGCCGTCACCGGCGTACTCCTTGTAGCCCTTCCAATAGGCCGTGATGTTGCCCGCGTTGCCGACCGGCAGGACGTGGATGTCGGGCGCGTCGCCCAGCATGTCCACGATCTCGAAGGCGGCCGTCTTCTGGCCCTCGATGCGCACCGGGTTGACCGAATTCACCAGCGCCACGGGGTAGTTGTCGCTCAGCGCGCGGGCGAGAGTGAGGCAGTCGTCGAAGTTGCCGTCGACCTGGAGGATCTTGGCGCCGTGCACCAGCGCCTGGCCCATCTTGCCGAGCGCGATCTTGCCCTGCGGCACGAGAACGGCCGAAACCATGCCGGCGCGCACGGCGTAAGCGGCGGCGGAGGCCGACGTGTTGCCGGTGGAGGCGCAGATGACGGCCTTCGCGCCCTCCTCCTTGGCCCGGGTGATGGCCATGGTCATGCCGCGGTCCTTGAAGGACCCGGTGGGGTTCGCGCCCTCCACCTTCAGGTGGACCTCGCAGCCCGTGCGCTCGGAGAGCACCTGCGCGGGCACGAGGGGCGTGCCGCCCTCACGGAGCGTCACGACCGGCGTGGTGTCGGATACCGGCAGCCTGTCCCGGTACTCCTCGATGATTCCGCGCCACTGGTGGGTCATTGCTGGTTACTCTCCTTCAACCCGCATGATGCTGGCGACACCCCGCACGGTGTCGAGCTTGCGCAGCGCCTCGACGGTCCCCGAGAGGGAGGCGTCGGACGCGCGGTGGGTGACGACGACGAGGGAGGCCTCGCCGTCCTTGCCCTGCTGCCGAACCGTATCGATCGAGACACCGTGCTCGGCGAACACGGTCGCGACCTGGGCGAGAACACCCGGTTTGTCCGCGACGTCGAGACTGATGTGGTAACGGGTGACGACGTCACCCATCCCCGACACGGGCAGCGCGGCATACGACGACTCGCCGGGCCCCGTTGCCCCGCTGAGCCGGTTGCGGCAGACGGCGACGAGGTCGCCGAGCACGGCGGAGGCGGTGGGTGCGCCGCCGGCTCCCGGCCCGTAGAACATGAGCTGGCCGGATGCGTCGGACTCCACGAACACGGCGTTGTACGCGCCGCGCACGGAGGCGAGGGGGTGGGTCAGGGGGATCATCGCCGGGTGCACGCGCGCCGTCACGGACCCCCCGTCCTCCGCGCGCTCGCAGATGGCGAGCAGCTTGATGGTGCAGCCCATGTTCTTGGCGGAGGCGAAGTCCGCGGCGGTGACCTCCGTCATGCCCTCGCGGTAGACGTCGTCGAGACGTACGCGCGAGTGGAAGGCGATCCCGGCGAGGATGGCGGCCTTGGCGGCGGCGTCGAAGCCCTCGACGTCGGCGGTGGGGTCGGCCTCGGCGTATCCGAGCGCGGTGGCCTCGTCGAGGGCCTCCTGGTAGCCGGCCCCGGTGCTGTCCATCTTGTCGAGGATGAAGTTGGTGGTGCCGTTGACGATGCCGAGCACCCGGTTGACCTTGTCGCCGGCGAGGGACTCGCGCAGTGGCCGGATCAGCGGGATGGCGCCGGCGACGGCGGCCTCGTAGTAGAGGTCCTTGTCGTGCTCCTCGGCGGCGGCGTGCAGGGCGGCGCCGTCCTGGGCGAGCAGCGCCTTGTTCGCGGAGACGACGGACGCGCCGTGCTCGAAGGCGGTGGTGATGAGGGAGCGGGCGGGCTCGATACCGCCGATGACCTCGACCACGACGTCGATGTCGCCGCGTTTGACGAGGGCGGTGGCGTCGGTGGTGATGAGCTCGGCGGGGATGCCCTCGCGGACCTTGGAGGGGCGTCGTACGGCGACTCCGGCGAGCTCGACGGGCGCCCCGATCCGGGCGGCGAGGTCGTCGGCGTGCGTCGTCATGATGCGCGCCACCTCTGAGCCGACAACCCCACAGCCCAGCAGCGCCACCTTCAGCGGACGCGTACGCATCATCCGACCTCGTTTCCTCTTACCATCTACGGTTCGACCAGTCTCACTCACCGGACGGGACTTTCTATCCCATGTCCGGATCGTGAGACATCTATTTCATTTGTACAGGGGCGGAAGACAGGAGATCTTCCACCCCCTCCTTCTTATTGGGTGACTCACCCGACGTCGAGACGCAGGAGGTCCTCCTCCGTCTCGCGGCGGACGATGACACGGGCCTCGCCGTCGTTCACGGCGACGACGGGCGGCCGCAGCACGTGGTTGTAGTTGCTGGCCATGGACCGGCAGTACGCACCCGTGGCGGGGACAGCGACGAGGTCACCCGGTGCCAGGTCGGCGGGCAGGAACGCGTCCTTGACCACGATGTCCCCGCTCTCGCAGTGCTTGCCGACGACCCGGGCGAGCATGGGCTCGGCCTCGGAGGTGCGGGAGACCAGGGCGACGCTGTACTCGGCGTCGTACAGCGCGGTCCGGATGTTGTCCGACATGCCGCCGTCGACGGAGACGTACGTACGCAGCCCGTCGAGGGGCTTGACGGTGCCGACCTCGTAGAGCGTGAAGGCGGTGGGCCCGACGATGGCCCGGCCGGGCTCGACGGAGATGCGCGGCGTGCGCAGCTTGGCGCCCTCGCACTCGCGGGTGACGATCTCGGTCAGTGCCTTGGCGATCTCGTGGGGTTCGCGGGGGTCGTCGTCACTCGTGTACGCGATCCCGAGCCCGCCCCCGAGGTCGATCTCGGGCAGCTCGACACCGTGCTCGTCCCGCACGTCCTTGAGCAGCCCGACCACCCGGTGCGCGGCGACCTCGAAGCCGGACATGTCGAAGATCTGCGACCCGATGTGGCTGTGGATCCCGACGAGTTCGAGCCCGTCGAGCTGAAGGGCACGCCGTACGGCCTCGGCGGCCTGCCCGCCGGCGAGCGGAATCCCGAACTTCTGGTCCTCGTGGGCGGTGGCGATGAACTCGTGCGTGTGGGCTTCCACACCGACGGTGACACGGATCTGCACGCGCTGCCGCTTGCCGAGGGACTGGGCGATGTGGGCGACGCGGACGATCTCCTGGAAGGAGTCGAGGACGATACGGCCGACTCCGGCGCGGACGGCCCTCTCGATCTCCTCGGTGGACTTGTTGTTGCCGTGGAAGGCGATGCGGTCGGCGGGCATCCCGGCGGAGAGGGCGGTGGCGAGCTCGCCGCCGGAGCAGACGTCGAGGTTGAGTCCTTCCTCGTGCAGCCACCGCACGACGGCACGGGACAGGAACGCCTTCCCGGCATAGAAGACGTCGGCGTCGTGGCCGAAGGCGGTGCGCCAGGCACGCGCGCGTGCCCGGAAGTCGGCCTCGTCGAGGATGTAGGCGGGGGTGCCGTGCTGCTCGGCGAGGGTCTTCACGTCGATACCGCCGACGGTGGCCACACCGTCCTCGTCACGCGTGACCGTCTGGGCCCAGACCTTGGGGTCGAGAACGTTGAGGTCGGTGGGCGGGGCGGAGTAGTGGCCCTCGGGAAGGACGTCGGCGTGACGGGGCCCGGCGGGGTGTGCGGAACGGCTCATCTTCTTGGCTGGCTCTCTAGAGGTGTTGGGGTGCGTCGATGCCGAGCAGGGACAGGCCGCCGGCCAGCACCGCCCCGGCGGCTTCGGCGAGCGCGAGCCGGGCACGGTGGGCGGCCGAGGGTTTCTCGTCACCGCGCGGAAGAACGGCGGGCAGGAGAGGCAGAACGGCATCGGCGACGGTGACGAGGTGCCGGGCGAGACGATCGGGCGCGCGGTGTTCGGCGGCACGGGCGAGGACGCGGGGATGGTCGGCGAGCACGGCGAGGAGCGGAGTGGCCGTGTCCTCCTGTACGTCTCCGGGCTCGGGGGTGAAGCCCAGGTCGGCGGCGTTGCGGCTGAGGGCCCGGGTGCGGGCGCAGGCGTAACGGACGCGGAAGAGAGGGTTGCTCTCGCGCTGGACCAGGTGGTCGGCGGTGATACGGGGCCGGTCGTGGGCGGCGGGATGGAGCAGGGCCCAGCGGGCGGCGTCGGGGCCGAGGGGGGCGGGGTCCTCGGAGGCTGGCACGGGCCGGAGGTTCACGGGCTCGCGGTGGTCGAGCTCGACGCGGCCGCCCTGGGAGCCGACGATGCGCACGAGGGCGTCGGCGACGACCTCGGCCCGGACGTCGTACGGGATGCGCAGCTCGACGACCTGACCGACGAGGGCGTCGCTGTGCCCGTAGGCCGTGCCCGCGTGGACGATCTCGCGGATGAGCGAGACCGCGGATGCCGATGCCGCCGCCCCCTGCAGGCTGATGTTGATGAACCCCGGCCCGGTGACGACGACGTCGGCGACACCGTCCGTCCGGGCGAGGTGCTGCCGCAGGATCTCGGCGACGCGCCGGGGCGGCTGCCCGGCGGGGCGGGCGAGCTGCAGGGCGATGTTGGTGGCGTAGTCACCACAGCCGCCGGGTCCGGGCGGCGCGACAACGACCCGTTGCGGCAGGGCCACGCTCAGCTCCCCCTCGTCGACAGCACAACGCACCGCGCGCAGCACGGTGCGGGAGAGCTCGACGGGGGTCACGGGACAAGCGTATGGGAGGAGGGGGGTGGGTAGGCGAGCCGGTTTGGGCGAGGGTCCGGGATGTGGGACGGAGGGTGGCCTGCGGACACGGCGGGAGCGGGTGGGGTGTGCGGGAGCAGGAGGGGTGTGCGGAGGCGAGTGGGGTGTGCGGGAGCAGGAGGGGTGTGCGGAGGCGAGTGGGGTGTGCGGGCGAGTGCGCGGTGGGCCGGGATCAGGCGCCGGCACGTCCGGCTCGCTCGGCCTCACCTACGCCGAGCACGCTGCCGAGTCCCGACGACGCGTCCCCTCCCCCACCCCTCGCGCTCCGCCCACTCCTCTTCCGCTCGATCAACTGCTGTACGAGGCGCACGAGTTCGGCAGGTTCGAAGGGCTTGGCGAGGAAGGCGTCGACACCGACGTCGAGGCCGGCCTCGACCTCGTAGGAGGTGCACGCGCTGACGATGGCGAGGGGGAGGTCACGGGTGCGCGGATCGGAGCGGAGCCGGGCGGCGGTACGAAGTCCGTCCAACCGGGGCATGACGACGTCGAGTGTGACGACGTCGGGCCTCACCTGATGAACCACATCCAGACACTCGGCACCATCGGCCGCGGTCACCACCTCGAAACCCTCCAGCTCGAGATTGACCCTGATCAGCTGCCGGATGACCTTGTTGTCGTCCACAACAAGCACCCGGCCCGACGCGCCTGGCACAACTCGAGAGTAGGTCGGGACCGGCCATCGCGTCCGGGTTTTCTCCACTTCTGGCTCGGGCGGGGGACGGGGGTGTGGGTCGGGAGGGCGGGGGTGGGGTTGTGTGCGCGGGTGGGGGTGCGTGGGGGTGCGGCGGTGTCGGAAATGGGGGCTACGTCGGAGTAGGGGGCGGGCGCTCGTGCAGGGGCGGGGTTGTCTTGCGCAGGGGACGGCCGGGCAATCGGTGCACGTGCGGGGGGGACTCTGCGCCCGGGTGGCGGGGTAACGGCGGGCCCTGCGGCGAGGGGTGACGGCGGGGGCGACGTCGGAAAACCCGTTCATGAACACCCCGGGACAGCTGGTAGGGTTCTACCCGTCGCCGCGCACACAGCGCAGCGGACACGCCCCCGTAGCTCAGGGGATAGAGCAACGGCCTCCGGAGCCGTGTGCGCAGGTTCGAATCCTGCCGGGGGCACTCGCCTTGGCCTGCATGATCGTGCGGTTGTCGGCGTAGGTGCCTGATGTGGAGAGCGGGATCCAGTCTGACTGGGTCCCGCTTTTTGGTGTTGTCGTGGGCTGATCGCGTCGCGCCTCTTTGTCCCTTTTCCAACGCAAAGGTCAGGGGCGGCCCCGGGTGGTGCGGGGGCGGGTGGGTGATGGGGGATCAAACGGGGTCTATATGATCGGCGTTCGCATGTGCGGGGGCATGCGTCGGGGCGGCAGTGTTGGGTTTCGGTTTGCATTGCTGTCTTCGCTCCTCCGTGTCTCGCGTCCGCTCACCCGACACCGAACGATGAGGAGAGGGGCAATGACCTACCCCGGGCCGCCCCAGAACCCCGGCAGTGCCGGAGGCTACGGGCAGCCGCCTCACCAGGCGCCCTGGCCTCAACCCGCCCCGCCACCTCAAGCCGCCCCGGCGCAGTATCCGGGGGTGCCGCCGCAACCGGCCGCGCCGCCGCAGTCGTACGGAGCGCAACCCTCGCCGTACGGGACACAGCCCCCGCAGTACGGGGCACCCGTGCCGCCGCCCGGCGCACCCGCATCGCCGTATGGTGCGCCGCAACCGGCCTACGGCGGTGTGCCCGGTGCTCCGCAGGTTCCGGCGCCTGCCCCGGGCAGGAGCGCGGGGCGGGGCTGTCTCGTCGGGTTTCTCGGGGTCGTAGGGGCTCTCGGCATGCTGGGTGGCGGGTTTCTCGTCAGTCACGCGTACTCGAATCACAGTCAGCAGATCACCAACCGCGGCGCCTACGGACCCGTCATGTGGCGTGACGAGCGGGCGGACACGCTCTTTCCCGCTGCGCTGTCCGCGCGTGTGGGCACCCAGTCGACGTCCGACGACAGCTCCCGGGCCGCGTGGCACCGTATCGGCATATCCCAGGACACCGACTGCTCGGCCGGGCTCAACGGCGTCACCCTGGCCGCGGTGAAGAAGACCGGGTGCGAGGCGGCGCTGCGGGCCACGTACGTGGACCCGACCGGCAACACCGTCGCCACCGTCGCGATCGTCGTGCTGCCCAAGGGCGAGGCCTCGAAGACCGAGATGACCACCTTCTTCGAGAAGGACGCGGACAAGCTCGATCCCGAGGTCGGGGTGAAGGCGTACGGCGTGCCCGGTACCGTCGCGGCCGGCTGGAGCGACGCGGACAGCAACGGCGGGGCCGGCATCACCGCCACCGACGGGTCCCTGCCGTACGTCCTCATCGCCTCCACCGGTGCCGTCGACGGACGTAAGGCGGGCCATCTGCCCGGTGAATGGGGCAGCCACAACTGGGACGCGGGCGACGACCGTGCCCCCTGGCGCGGTGCGGCCAAGTCCATCTGCGACGACATGAACCTCCACCTGACCGACCTGCTGCTGGAGGGATCCTGATGAGCGCGCGGCGCATCACCGTGGCCGTGACGGCGGCCCTGCTGACCCTTGCCGTGCCGGGCGCGGCGAGTGCGGCCGGGACGGTGCCGTGGAGCTGGGAGTACCAGTCGCTGGGGCTGGCCCAGGCTCAGCAGGTCGCACAGGGCGACGGCATCACCGTCGCCGTACTGGACTCCGGTGTCGTGGCCGACCATCCGGCGCTCGCGGGGAAGGTCACCACCGGGCCCGACTACATCGGGGACGGCCTGGGCACCAGCGATCCCAAGTACGGCGCCCACGGGACTGCTATGGCCTCGGACGTTCTCAAGGTCGCGCCGAGGGCGAGGATTCTTTCCGTCCGGGTCACCAATGACGACGACGAGAAGACGGAGTTCGTCAAGGGCGGCAGTCCCATCGCCAAAGGCATCGAGTACGCCGTCGACCACGGCGCCGACGTGATCTCCATGTCCATCGGGGGCGAACTCCTCGGCAACGACTACGACGAGGACGAGGCCGCCGCGCTCGCCCACGCCGCCCGGAAGGGCGTCCCTGTCCTCGCCTCGGCGGGCAACAGCGGTGACGAGTTCAACGACGCCCAGTACCCGGCGGCCTACCCGGGTGTGATCGCGGTCGCCGCGCTCCAGCAGGACGGCACCCGCGCGCCCTTCTCCACCGTGCGCACCTACAACGCGGTGGCCGCGCCGGGCGTCACCATCACCAGCGCCAGGAACACCGGTGGCTACGAGCCGATCAGCGGCACCTCGCCCGCGACCGCCCTCACCTCCGGCGTCGTGGCGCTGATGCTGTCCCACAACGGCAAGCTGACCCCGGCTCAGGTCCGTTCCATCCTGACCGGCACGGCCCGGCACCCGTCCGGGGGCCACGACCCCCTGGTCGGGTACGGCCCCGTCGACGCCGCGGCCGCGGTCCGGGCCTCGGCGAAGCCGCCCGCGGACAAGACCGCGCCCGTCGCCTACAAGGGCAAGGAGCACCTCGCCACTCCGGACGGCACCTCGAAGACCCAGCATCCTGCGCTGGAGACGGACCTGGTCGCCGTGGGTGGAGGTGCGGCGGGTGCGGGACTGCTGATGGTCGTGGGTGCCGTGCTGATCGGCCGGGCCGGTCGTCGGCGTGCGGCGACGCCGGTGACGATGACGGCTGGAGGGTACGGGGGCTGACCTTCTTGCCTTTGCGTCCCTTACGAGGGCTCCGCTGCGGACCGTGTATCGCGGTGAACTGCCGGTCAGCTACGGGCAGTTCTACGTGGAGAGCCGGGCCGACGCGCGTGGCGGGGATCGTCCTTGGCATCCCCCGTGCCGGGCAGAGCAACAGGCCGTGGCCATACCTGCACTGGTCGCCGGGGCGTCCACCTATGGCAGCGCCGGCCACCGCTGTTCACGGAAGTACGCCGACGGTTCCCGTGCATGGCAGTGAATCGTCGTCCCGACCAGCTACCGGGCGCCCGGATTCTGGTTGTCCCTGGTGATCATCACGAAAGATCCGATGCGGAACAACTCCCCACAGACGCTGCCTCGTCATGGCAAGGCGTGTGCCCGTCTCTACGTCAGTGGGGTGCGGCGGGCGAGTCGGTGTCACAACGTTACGAAATGAGCTTTCTCATGGCCGAGCAGCGACGTGAACCAGGATGCGATCAGGAACGGCCAGGCGGGAACTGGGTGTTTCTGGCGGGGGGGCGCCATCGTCGTGTCTCTCGCCGTTGGAGGGCCGGCTCGTTGGGGTTGGCGGGCATGGGTGGCGAAGACTTGTGCGCAGAGGATCGAGCGTAAGTAACCCGACGGTGTCCCGCAGGGCCGTGGCAACGCATACGTCAGGCTGTGCGTTTGCGGGATGTCGTCTTCTTCGCCGTCGTCTTTTTGGCCGCCGTCTTCTTCGTCCCCTGCGTCGACTTCGCCGTCTTGGCCGTCTTTGCCGTCGACTTCTTTGCGGAGGCCGTTGTTTTCTTCGCTGTTGTCTTTTTCGCCGTCGACGTCGACTTCTTTCCTGTGGTCTGTTTCGGGGTGGCACGGGCCGACTTGCGGGCCGGTAGGCGTCTCACCTCCGCCTCCTCCGGCTCCTCGCCCCGCGACTCCTTCGCCGCCTTCACGCTGTTCTCCAGTGCCGCCATCAGGTCCAGGACCTTGCCGCCCCGTGCCGGCTCCGGAGCCTCCGGGGGTGCCTCGCCTGCCGCCTTTGCCGCTACGACCTCCTCCAGGGCCTCGCGGTACTCGTCGTGGAGTTCGGCGAGGTCGATCTCGCCCAGGGTGTCCATCAGGGCGTCCGCCAGGTCGAGTTCCTTGTCGTTGACCTTGACGTTCGTGTCGGGGGCGACGCCCTCCGGGGCGCGGACCTCGTCCGGCCACAGCAGTCCGTGCATGGCGATGGCGTCCTCCACCACCCGGAGCATGCCCAGGCGTTCCTTGCCGCGGAGGGCGAACTTGGCGATCGCCACCTTGTTGCTGCGTTTGAGGGCCTCACGGAGCAGCGTGTACGGCTTTGCCGCGGGGGCGCCGCCCGCCGCCAGGTAGTACGCCGCGTCCATCTGGAGCGGATCGATCCTGTCCGCCGGCACGAAGGCCACGATCTCGATCGTCTTCGCCGTCGGGAGCGGCAGGTGGGACAGGTCCTCGTCCGTGATCGGGATGATCGTGCCGTCCGCGTCCTCGTAGCCCTTGCCGATCTCCGACCCGCTCACCTCCTTGTCGTCCAGTTCGCACACCTTGCGGTAGCGGATGCGGCCGCCGTCCTCCGTGTGGATCTGGCGGAAGGAGATCGAGTGGGTCTCGGTGGCGTTCACCAGCTTGATCGGGATGCTGACCAGGCCGAACGAGATGGCCCCGTTCCATATGGATCGCACGTGCAGCACCCTTTCGATGTGTTTGCGTCATTCACGCCGTTCTGGTGGCGTTTGCGTGAGATTCTCATCGTATGACGCCGATCACAGAGGTGGAGGGGAGACGGCTCGCGCTCAGCAACCTCGAGAAGGTGCTGTATCCGGGCAGCGGGTTCACCAAGGGGGAGGTGCTGCACTACTACGCCACCACCGCCGAGCATCTTCTCCCCCACCTCCGCGACCGGCCCGTCTCCTTTCTGCGGTATCCCGACGGCCCGGGCGGGCAGGTCTTCTTCGCCAAGAACGTGCCTCCCGGTACGCCCGACTGGGTCACCACCGCCGAGGTGCCGCGGATGGAGGGGCCGGCGCGGATGGTGCTCGTACAGGATCTGGCCAGCCTGATGTGGGCCTCGAATCTCGTCACCGAGTTCCATACGCCGCAGTGGCTCGTCCAGGATCCCGGCGTCGCCGACCGGATCGTCTTCGATCTCGATCCCGGGGCGCCCGCCACCGTCGTCGAGTGCTGCCAGGTCGCGCTGTGGCTGCGGGAGCGGCTCGCCGCCGACGGTGTCGACGCCTTCGCCAAGACCTCCGGGTCCAAGGGGCTGCATCTGCTCGCCGCCGTACGGCCGACTCCGTCCGAGCAGGTCAGTGAGTACGCCAAGCAGCTCGCCGTCGAGGCCGAGCGGGCCATGCCGCGGCTCGCGCTGCACCGGATGACCCGGAGTCTGCGGCCCGGGAAGGTGTTCGTCGACTGGAGCCAGAACGCCGCCCGCAAGACCACCGCCACGCCCTACACCCTGCGCGCCCGGCCCGAGCCCACCGTCTCCGCGCCGGTCACCTGGAGCGAGGTCGAGGAGTGCGGGGCGCCCGCGCAGCTCGACTTCCGGGCACCCGACATCGCGCCCCGCCTCCAGGACTACGGCGATCTGCTCGCCCCGCTGCTCGACCCCGACGGCGCCGCCCCGCTGCCCTGAGCCCACAAGCCCGCAGCCCGCAATCGGCAAGAAGACCCCGCCACCGAGGCCGACCCGTCCTTGGAACCGCTGCCGCGCACACCGCCGTACCCGATTCGCCGACTACAACCGTGACGTGGTCAACGCCCGGGAACCAGCTCGGACGGCGCATCGGGCACTGGACTTTCACGCACCACTTCCAGCCCCTGCGGTAGCGGCTTCGCGTTCAGCGGGTCGGTCAATCACGGGGAATCCCCCAGTCCGCCCCCGCCCCGGGTGCACCCTGGCTCCAACCAGAACCAGCAAGGGGGGCACCCCATGACAAAGGAACAGCATGGACCATTAGCACCACCCGGCCGCACCGTCCGCCGCACGCTCGTCGTCGGCCTGACGGTGCTCGCCCTCGGCGCCGTGCCGTGGGCGTCCTCGGCGGTCGCCTCGGCGCCGGCCAACGCGGCACCCGGCCCCGGTGTCATCAACGACTGGAGCGAGACCGCCGTGGCCGTCGTGAACGGCGACGCCAAGCGGCCCGGGGCCGAGCAGGCCCTCTGGTACGGCTTCATGGGCGCCGCCGTCTACAACGCGGTCGTCGGCATCGAGGGGCGGTACGCCGAGTACAAGTGGCATGCGCGCGGCCCGCGCCGCGCCTCCTCGGAAGCGGCCGCCGCTGCTGCCGCCCACCGCATCCTGCTCACGTACTTCCCGGGCTCACAGGCCCGCGTCGACGCCGCCTACACCGCCTCGCTCGCCAAGATCCCCGACGGGAAGGCGGAGGACCAGGGCGTCGCCTTCGGCGAGAAGGCCGCCGCGCGGATCGTGCAGCTGCGCAGGGACGACGGGCGGAACGCCCCGGTGACGTTCGACAAACCGCCCGCACCCGGCGTCTGGCGCCCCACCCCGCCCGCCAACGCGCCCATGGTCGACCCCTGGCTCGCGAAGCTGCGGCCGCTGCTGCTCGACTCGCCAGATCAGTTCCGGCCCGGCCCCCCGCCGAAACCGACCTCGAAGACCTACACCAAGGACTTCAACGAGGTGAAGGCGATGGGCGCGAGGACCGGATCGTCCCGGACCGACGCGCAGACCGACACCGCGCGCTTCTTCAGCGATGTGCTTCCGGTGCAGTTCCAGGCCGCCCTGCGCGGGTACACCCAGCGGCACGGCCTGGACCTCGTCGACGCCGCCCGGCTGTCCGCCGCCACCTGGACCGCGACCGCGGACGCCCAGATCACCGCCTGGAACACCAAGCTGACGTACGGGCAGTGGCGGCCGATCACCGCCATCCAGCTGGCCGACACCGACGGCAACCCGGCCACCACGCCGGACCCGTCCTGGCTGCCGCTCATCGACACGCCCGCCTACCCGGACTACATGAGCGGCCACTGCAGCTTCGACGGCGCCGCGGTGGCGGTCCTGTCCCGTCTGACCGGCGGCGACATCGATCTGCGTATCTCGTCGGCCGTCACGGGCACCACACGTACGTACGCCAGTGCGCGCGACTACAACCGGGACGTGATCAACGCCCGGGTCTGGGACGGTATCCACTTCCGGACCAGTGACATCGTGGCCAACCGTGTCGGCACGCACATCGGTGCCTTCACGCTCGACCACTACTTCGAACCGGTCGGGTGAACCCGTCAGGTACGGGTCACACCCGAGACCACGTCTCCCTGTCCCGCGCCATCGCGTGCAGCGCCTCCACGTCGGCGGGCTTGAGTACGCCGCCGAGGCGGGCCAGGTCCGCGAGGTCCGTGTCCTGCAGGATGCGGACCTCGCGGAGGGGGGTCGTGATCGAGACGTCCGCGGGGCCCGCGAGGGCCAGGACCGGGTGGACCTCCGCCGTCAGTGCGTACGACGCCCGGTCGGCGTCGGCGCGGACGCGGCGCAGCAGGGGCTGCGGGTCGCGGCGGCCCAGGGAGACCATGGGGTCGGCGACCGTCACCCGCTGCTTGCGGGCGTGGAGGGTGTGCAGGGCGAACAGGCCGCCCGGGCCGATCACCAGGTGGTGGACGCGGTCGCCGCCGGGCAGCGGGATCGAGTGCAGGGTGTGCCAGCCCGCGCCGTCCAGGCGGTCCAGGGCCTCGCCGACCGCCTGTTCCGCCGCCAGGGCCCGCCGGCGCGGATCCGGTCGCAGCCGGTGGGAGGAGGCGGGTTCCCGCTCCAGGGCGACCAGCAGCGCCTCGCCGGGGCGGTTGGGCGCCAGGTCGTCGTCGGGGTGGAGGGAGAGCCGGGCCAGCTCGGCCGGGGTCGGGACGGGCGGCGGGCCGACCGTCACCCGGCCGGTGATGAAGGGGCCGAGGGCCTCCAGTACTCCGTCCCTCTCGTCCTCGCTGAGCAGGTTGACCCTGGCTGCCTCACGGTCGTACCAGGCGACGTTCCGCCCGTCCGTGAAGCACACGTAGAGCCGTTCCTGACCATGCCTCCAGGTAGGTACGACGCGCAGTCCGGTCATGAACCATCACCCCTTGACCATGGGAACAGGCGGGGTGCTCCTGCGGCAAGAACCCGGTTACCTTTGACAGGAGTTGGGAGGGGGACTTGGGGAGGCGTTATTGCGTACCCGCAGGAAGCAACCCGACGTACCGGCTCCGGACGCCCCGTGGAGCGAGGTCGTGCCCGGCCTGTGGATGGGCGGGCACGAGTTCAGGGGCCGCTCCGGACAACTCGAATTCGCTGTCGTACGGGACGAGTTCGATCTCGTACAGACCCTGCTGAGACTTCCGGGGCACGGGCCCGATCCCGGCGTCGAGCACCATGTGTGGGCGATACCGGACGGGCCGCTGGACGGCACACAGCTCGCGGGCGTGATGCGCCTGGCACAGGCCGCGAGCGACGCACTGGACGAGGGCCGCAAGGTCCTCGTCCGCTGTTACCACGGGTACAACCGCTCGGGGCTGGTCGTCGCGCACGCCCTGGTCCGGCGGGGGCACTCCACGGAGGAAGCGATACGGCTGATCCGGTCCCGTCGCTCGCCGTGGGCGCTGCACAACGAGCTGTTCGTCGACTATCTGCGGGCGGGGCTGGCGACGGCCCGGCTGCTGGAGGAGCTGACAGAGTAACGAGGTAATCGTTTCGCCGGACGAATAGGGTGTACCGGGTACCGATCGTTCTGAGCCACAGGAGTCCCGTGCCCCGCATCCGCGCCGCACGCGCGGCGCTCGCCGCCGCCGCTCTCGCCCTGCCGGCGGCGGGCTGCGGCGACGCGGGCGGGCTGCAGGGCGCGGGGTCCACGCCGACCGCGACCAGCCCGGCGAAGCTGTGGCCGAACCTGGCGCCCGCCTCCAGCCCCGCCTGGAACTACGACAACGGCGACGCCGAGGCCATGAAGGGCGTCACGGCCCCGGGCGGCGACATCCGCAAGGTCGAGCCGGTGTCCCTGGTGCGGGCCGAGATGGCCCAGCACCCGGACGACTACTCGGGCTCCAAGGCGCCGTACCGCGAGACGGCGCGCCGGATGGCCTACTGCGGCAAGGAGCCGGCGGATGCGCGGTGCCCGCTGCTCAAGGCGTACTACCGCGACATCACCGGCGACGGGAAGGCCGACCTGACCCTCGGCTTCCGGCTGCTGCCCGGCCATCAGACGGCCGTGCGCGTCTACACCGTGGAGGCGGGCGACCGGGTGGTCCAGGTGATGTCCAACGACGACGCGGTGAGCGGGGTCGAGCTGGCCGGGCGCTCGGTGATCATCCATGCGCCGTCCGACCTCGCGGACTACGAGTACCGGTTCCAGTGGACCTGGGACCCGGACCAGCGCGTCATGCTGCTCACCCACGACGAGATGCTCCGCATCGGCAAGCGCGAGCGCTCCTCGAGCCCGTCCCCCACGGCCTCCGTCTCCCCTTCCCTCTCTCCCTCGGCGAGCCCGTGATGAGGCTCGGGCTCCCGCACTGGGCGGGCACGCTCGCGGTGAAGGCCGCCGTGTTCATCGCGGTGATGTGCTGCGCGCTCGCCGCGCTGCTCGGCGTGCTCGTGCACGTCTCGGTGACGAACCAGACCGTCGGCCAGGCCCGCGACCTCGCGCTGTCGCGCCTGGACGACGCGACGAAGGCGTACGAGGCCGGGGACACGCTGCTGCCGGGCGCGGGCGTCGACCCGCCGGGGCTGCCGTCGGCGCTGCGCGCGCTGGCGGTGGACGGGGACCGCGGCACGATGGTCTCCGACCGGCACGGACACCCCACGATGTGGGCGGCGGGCCCCGCCGACCGCAACCGGGCACTGGCCGTCGAGGTCGACTACGCGCAGCAGTCCCGCACCATCGCCGGGCTCGACCGGGCGATCCTTTGGTCGTCGGCGCTGGCGATCACGGCGACGCTGCTGGTGGGCGCGTTCGCGGTGACCCGGGTGACGCGGCGGCTGCACGCCACGGCGACGGTGGCCCGGCGGATCAGCGCGGGTGACCTCGACGCGCGCGTCGGCGATCCCCGTACGAAGGATCCGACGCGCCCCCAGGACGAGGTGGCCGCGGTGGCGGCCGCGCTGGACTCCATGGCGGCTTCGCTGCAGGGCAAGCTGCTGAGCGAGCAGCGGTTCACGGCGGACGTGGCGCACGAGCTGCGCACCCCGCTGACCGGACTGCACGCGGCGGCCGAGCTGCTGCCGCCGGGGCGGCCGACCGAGCTGGTGCGGGACCGGGTGGCGGCGTTGCGCACCCTGACCGAGGACCTGCTGGAGATCTCCCGCCTCGACACCGGGCGGGAGCAGCTGGAGCTGGACACCGAGGAGCTGGGTGCGCTGGCCGAGCGGGTGGTGCGGGCGTCGGGGGCCGACACGGAGGTCGTCGTCCTGCGGGGGCACGACCGTGCGGGACCACGGGGACGGGTACCCGGACTATCTCGTGGAGCACGGGCCGCAGCGGTTCCGTACCGAGGGGGGCGTGAAGGGGCACGGGCTGGGGCTGACCATCGCGGTGGGGCAGGCGGAGGTGCTGGGGGCGCGGCTGGAGTTCGCGAACGCGTTGGACGGCGGGGCGGTGGCGACTCTGACGCTCGGTTAGGGGGCGCTCCTATGGCCCAATGTGACGGGCGCGCCCCGGGGCCGACTCCTAACGTGGCGAATAGTCAGCTTCGCCCGCTTTCATGGAGGTACCCCCCATGTCCCTGCGCTCCCTCCTCGGCCGTGTGGCCATAGCCGGCGCCGCCGGTGCTCTGCTCGGTTCCGTCGTTGCCGCTCCCGCCCTCGCGGACGACGGGGACGACGGGGGTGATCCCGGTGTCAGCGTTCAGGACGGCTGGGATCAGGGCGGGGACGGGGATCCGGGCGGGGACTGGGGGCAGGGTGGAGACGGAGACTGGGGGCAGGGCGGCAACAACAACTCGCGCCTGGCCCGCGGCGTCGTCACCGCGAACACGCTGAACCTGCGCAGCGCGCCCAACCGCGGCAGCCAGGTGATCCGGGTGGTCCACCGGGGCGAGCGGGTCTCCATCTTCTGCCAGACCCCCGGCCAGAGCGTGCAGGGCAACAACGTCTGGTACCTCCTCACGGACGGCACCTGGGCGTGGGGTTCGGCCCGCTACATCGACACCATCGGAACTCCCCCGCGCTGGTGCTGAGACCGTGAGATCACAACTCCCGCTATTTGGGTAGGTTCCGGACATGACCAACGCCGGCACCACCGTGGCACAGGCGGATCCCCCCGCTTCCGCGGTACGCCTGCCCCGGCGCCGTGGCATCGAACTCGCCCTCATCGTCGTGGCCGTGCTGCTGTCCGTGTACGGCTACTGCGCGGTCGGCCTCGCGAAGAACGGCACTCTCCCGCCCGGCGCCGTCGGTTACGGCGCCGGGCTCGGCGTACTCGCGCTGCTCGCGCATGTCGCGGTGCGGCTGCGGGCCCCGTACGCCGACCCGCTGCTGCTGCCCATCGGCGTCCTGCTCAACGGCCTCGGTCTGGTGCTGATCTACCGGCTCGACCTGGAGACCCCGCACGACCATGCGGCACCCACCCAACTCGTGTGGTCCACACTGGGCGTGACCCTGTTCACCGTCGTCGTCCTGATGCTCCGCGACCACCGTGCGCTGCAGGACTACACGTACGTCTGGGTCGTCGCCGCGCTCGCCCTGCTGCTGCTTCCGATCCTCTTCCCGGCCGTGAACGGCGCCCGGATCTGGGTCCGGATCGCCGGATTCTCCATCCAGCCGGGCGAGTTCGCGAAGGTGCTGCTGGCCGTCTCGTTCGCCGCGTATCTGGCGGCCAACCGCAACGCGCTGGCGTACACGGGCCGTCGGATCTGGTTCATGCAGCTGCCCACCGGCCGGGCGCTCGGGCCCATTCTCGCGATCTGGCTGGTCAGTGTCGGTGTGCTGGTGCTGGAGCGCGACCTCGGTACCTCGCTGCTGTTCTTCGGGCTCTTCGTCGTCCTGTTGTACGTCGCCACCGGCCGCACCGGCTGGATCGCGGTCGGGCTGCTGCTGGCGGCACTCGGCGCGGTGGCCGTCGGCTGGCTGGAGCCGCATGTCCACAGCCGCGTCCAGGACTGGCTGCATCCCTTCGCCTCGATCGAGGCCGGGCAGGGCCCCAACCAGCTGGCCCAGTCCCTGTTCGCCTTCTCGGCGGGCGGCGTCCTCGGCACGGGCCTGGGGCTCGGCCACTCGATCCTCATCGGCTTCGCCGTCAAGTCGGACTTCATCCTCGCCACGGCCGGCGAGGAACTGGGTCTCGCGGGCCTCTGCGCGATCTTCCTCCTCTACGGTCTCCTCGTGCATCGCGGCTTCCGCGCCGGCCTCGCGCTGCGCGACCCCTTCGGCCGGCTGCTGGCCGTCGGCCTCGCCTCGATCGTGGCGCTGCAGGTCTTCGTGATCGCGGGTGGGGTGACCGGGCTGATCCCGCTGACGGGGATGGCGATGCCGTTCCTCGCACAGGGCGGCTCGTCGGTCGTCACCAACTGGGCGATCGTGGCGCTGCTGATCAAGGTGAGCCATTCGGCACGCCGTCAGTACGACGGGGAGGCCACCCCATGACACGGCACATCAAGCACGCCGGCTTCTTCTGCGCCCTCCTCCTCGTGGCGCTCCTCGTCGGCGCCGCCCGCATCCAGCTGGTCAACACCCGTTCCTACGACGCCAATCCGGCCAACCGCCGTACCACCATCGCCCGTTACGACCAGCCGCGCGGCGACATCATGGTCGCCGGCGAGAGCGTCACCGGCTCCCGGGACAGCGGCGAGCAGCTCCGCTACGAACGGACGTACCGCGACGGCCCGTTGTACGCCCCCGTCACCGGCTTCGCCTCGCAGGTGTACGGCACCACGCTCCTGGAGCACACCGGGGACACCGTGCTGTCCGGCACGGACCCGATGCTCGCGCCGTTCCCCATCTGGCACGACCTCACGCGCGCCCAGAGCGCCGGCGGCAACATCGTGACGACCCTCGACCCGGGCGCACAGCAGGCGGCTTACGAGGGACTGGACGGCCGCAAGGGTGCGGTGGCGGCGATCGAGCCGGCGACGGGGCGGGTGCTGGCACTGGTGTCGAGTCCCTCGTACGACCCCGCCGCGCTGTCGGGGAACGCCGCGGCGACGGCCCGGTCCTGGGCCCGGCTGAACTCCGATCCGGACAAGCCGATGCTCAACCGGGCGGTGCGGCAGACGTATCCGCCGGGTTCGACGTTCAAGGTGGTCACCGCTGCGGCGGCGCTGGACGCGGGGGTCGTCACGGACCTGGACGAGCCGACCCGCTCGCCGGACCCGTACCGGCTGCCGGGTACGACGACCTCGCTGATGAACGAGGGCGAGGGGTGTGAGGACGCCCCGCTGCGGGACGCCTTCGAGTGGTCCTGCAACACGGTGTTCGCGAAGCTGGGCGTGGACGTGGGCCTGAGGCGCATGTCGGCGACGGCGAAGGGCTTCGGCTTCAACGACGCCGGGCTGCGGATCCCCTTCTCCGTCGCGCCGAGCACCTTCGACACCACGCTCGACCGGGCGCAGCTCGCACTGTCGTCGATCGGGCAGTACAACACCCGGGCCACACCGCTGCAAATGGCGATGGTCGCGGCGGCCGTGGCCAACGAGGGGCAGCTGCGCTCGCCGTACCTGGTGGAGCGGACGACGACGAAACACGGCACCACGGTGGCGACGGCAGGCTCGCGGCCCGTGCGCCAGGCGATGCGCCCGGAGACCGCCGACCGCGTGAAGGAGCTGATGGAGGACGTCGTGACGGAGGGCACGGGCACGAACGCCGCGATCCCCGGCGCGGTTGTCGGCGGCAAGACCGGCACCGCACAGCACGGCATCGGCAACGCCGGGGTGCCGTACGCCTGGTTCGTGTCCTGGGCGCAGCGCGACCGGGACATCGCGCCGAAGGTCGCGGTGGCCGTGGTGGTGGAGGACGCGTCGGCGAACCGGGGGGACATCACCGGCGGCGGGGTGGCGGCGCCGATCGCCCGGGCAGTGATGGAGTCGGTGCTCAACTCCTCGTCGGACGACGGCAGTTGAGGATGCCGTGCCCACGTACTGAGACGGGGTCTGGAGCGGCGGACGCTCCCGACCTATCGTTCGGTAGATGACGACCTCCGGAGCAGCAGCCGCATACGAACTCGCCCAGGTGAACATCGCCCGCCTCAAAGCTCCGCTGGACTCCCCGCAGTTGAAGGACTTCGTCGACAGCCTCGATCCGGTGAACGCCGACGCGGACGACGCGGACGGTTTCGTCTGGCGGCTGGAGGACGAGTCCGGCAACGCGACGGACGTGGCCGTCTTCGGCGACGAGTGGCTGATCATCAACATGTCGGTGTGGCGGAACACCGACGCCCTGACCGCGTTCATGTACCAGGGCCGCCATCGCGAGATGCTGGCCCGCCGCAGGGAGTGGTTCGAGCGGGTTCAGGAGGCGATGGCGGTGCTGTGGTGGGTGCCGGCCGGGCACCGCCCCACGGTCGCGGAGGCCGAGGAGCGGCTGCTGCACCTGCGGACGAACGGGCCCACGCCCTACGCCTTCACGCTGCGGACGTCCTTCCCGCCGGGAGCGCAGGAGCCGGTCGCGGCGACGATCCCCGAGGACCTGGGCTGCCCGGTCTAGCGCCGCCGTGAAGTGACCGTCACCGGATCGCCTTCCGGGTCTCGGAGCGGACCTTCAGGGTGGTCTCGGCGGCCGCCGCGAGGTCGACGTCGGACGGGGACTGCGTGTAGGCCTCTTGGGCCATGTGGGCGACCGCGGCTGCCGTGTTGCCGTCCGCCCAGGCGCAGACCGGGAAGGTCAGCGTGTCATCGGCCTGCTGCTGTGTGGCCACTTCGCAGGTGACCGTGATGTCCGAGCCGTGCGGGTGGAAGTCCTTCGGCTTCACGGTCACCGTCACGCCCTCGGTCTGTCCGACGCCCGCCATCATGCCGTCGCGGCTCCCGTCCACGCTCTGGAACCGGCCTTCTACGCCCGAGATCATCAGCGCGCCGTCGGCCTCGACGCCGCCCAGGCTGTACGTGGCGACCTTCGCGTCGGTGACCCTGTCAGCCCAGGGCTCGGTGACCACCATGTCCTGGATGTTCTGGCCCGCAGTGTCCGAGAGGTCCTGGGTGAGTTCGTAGCGGTTGTCCAGCAGCGTCTTCGGCAGCGTCAGGGCGAACTCGGCCTCGGGCAGCCCGCTTTCACCCTTGCCGCCCGTCGCCACCACGTTCGCCACGATCACTGCGACGACCCCACCCGCGATGCCGAGGACGAGCCAGATGCGCCGCCTCTTCGGAGTCGGCGCCGGGTCACTGGTGGGCTGGATGTATGAATCCTGCGGAGAAGTCGTGGACACGTCAGCACATTACTGCATAGGCACGCCCCGCCACTCACCGACAGGCATCAGCCCTCCGTGGCCCCCGCCTCGATCGCGTCCCGCACCTCCGCCACCCGCTCCCGCTCCTCCGCCGCGAAGCGTTCGGCGTCCAACTGCTCGGCGATCTCCTCGTCCTGGGCCATCAGCAGGTCCAGGTTGGAGTCGCCCATCTCGAAGACGCCCATGTCGACGTACGCCTGCTGCAGCCGCTTGCCCCACAGGCCGATGTCCTTGACGCACGGGACGATACGGGAGAACAGCAACTGCCGGAACAGGGCGAGGAATTCGGACTGCTCGCTGTACTCCTCCGCCTCCGCTGTGGGGATGCCGAAGTTCTCCAGGACCTCCACGCCCCGCAGCCGGTCGCGCATCAAGTAGCAGCCCTCGATGACGAATTCCTCGCGCTCGCGCAGTTCGGCGTCGCTGAGCTGCTTGTAGTAGTCGCGCAGCGCCATCCGGCCGAAGGCCACGTGCCGGGCCTCGTCCTGCATGACGTAGGCGAGGATCTGCTTGGGCAGGGGCTTGTCGGTGGTGTCCCGGATCATGCCGAAGGCCGCCAGCGCCAGGCCCTCGATCAGGACCTGCATGCCGAGGTAGGGCATGTCCCAGCGGCTGTCGCGGAGGGTGTCGCCGAGCAGGGACTGGAGGTTGTCGTTGATCGGGTAGAGCATCCCGACCTTCTCGTGCAGGAAGCGGCCGTAGATCTCCGCGTGCCGTGCCTCGTCCATGGTCTGGGTCGCCGAGTAGAACTTGGCGTCCAGGTCGGGTACGGACTCCACGATCCGCGCCGCGCAGATCATCGCGCCCTGCTCGCCGTGCAGGAACTGGCTGAACTGCCAGGAGGCGTAGTGCTTGCGCAGCTCGCCCTTGTCCTTGTCCGTCATCTTCGCCCAGTACTTGGTGCCGTACAGGGACATCGACTCGTCGGGGGTGCCGAGGGGATCGTACGGATCGACCTCCAGATCCCAGTCGATGCGCCGCTGCCCGTCCCACTGCTTGTCCTTGCCCTTCTGGTACAGGGCGAGCAGGCGGTCGCGGCCGTCGTCGTACTCCCAGCTGAAGCGCGCCGCGCCGGTCGCCGGCACCTGCCAGAGAGGGTTTCCCGCGTCCTTGGCGTACAGGTCGTAAGTCGGCATGCTCCGCAGGCTCACACGTGGTAGACGCGGGGTCAACAAGTCGCGCACAGGGGATTGACGAGCTTGCTGACAAGCAGTCTCATAAGACACGGAGGATGTGACCCCGGGTAACAAGGTGGGAGAACCATGACGACCCTGACGGAAGCCGACGCGCTGGAGGGTCTGCGCGACGCGCTCGGCCTGCTCAAGGACCGGGAACAGGTGGCCGAGCGGCTGCTTGCCTCCTCCGCCAAGCACTCCTTCGACCCGGACAAGGAGCTGGACTGGGACGCGCCCTTCGAGGAGGGCAAGTGGTTCTGGCCGCCGGAGCTGGTGTCGCTGTACGACACCCCGATGTGGAAGCGGATGAGCGAGGAGCAGCGGATCCTGCTCTCGCAGCACGAGTCGGCGGCCCTCGCCTCGCTCGGCATCTGGTTCGAGCTGATCCTGATGCAGCTGCTCGTCCGGCACATCTACGACAAGGCTGCGACGAGTGCGCATGTGCGGTACGCGCTCACCGAGATCGAGGACGAGTGCCGGCACTCCAAGATGTTCGCGCGGCTGATCTCGCGCGGGGATGCGCCGTGGTACCCGGTGGCACGCGTGCACCAGCACCTGGGGCGGCTGTTCAAGACGATCTCGACGACGCCCGGTTCTTTCACGGCCACGCTGCTCGGCGAGGAGGTCCTGGACTGGATGCAGCGGCTGACGTTCCCGGACGAGCGGGTGCAGCCGCTGATCCGTGGCGTCACGCGGATCCATGTGGTCGAGGAGGCCCGTCATGTGCGGTACGCCCGTGAGGAGCTGCGGCGGCAGATGGTGACGGCGCCGAAGTGGTCGCAGGAGTTCACTCGGGTCACCTCCGGTGAGTTCGCGCGGGTGTTCTCGGTGGCGTTCGTGAATCCCGAGGTCTACACGAACGTGGGGCTGGACCGGCGGGAGGCCGTGGCGCAGGTGAGGGCCAGTGGGCATCGGCGGGAGGTCATGCAGACCGGGGCGAAGCGGTTGACCGATTTCCTGGACGACATCGGGGTGCTGCGGGGAGTTGGGCGGCGGCTGTGGAGGTCCTCGGGCCTCTTGGCGTAGGTGCAGGTTGCCGCCCCGGGGGCGCGGGACTTTGACATGCGCGGCTCCGCCGCGTGGGCGCGACCAGCCACAACGAACCCGCACCCGGCCGACTACCCTGCGAGGCATGAGCCCCTCCGCCCCCGCCTACCGTCGTCTGAGTGTCGAAGAGCGTCGCAGTCAGCTTCTTGAAGCCGCGCTCGGCCTCTTTGCGCACCGCGCGCCCGAGGACGTCTCCCTCGACGACGTGGCGGAGGCCGCCGGGGTCTCCCGTCCCCTGGTCTACCGGTACTTCCCGGGAGGCAAGCAGCAGCTGTACGAGGCTGCGCTGCGCTCGGCCGCGGACGAGTTGCAGCAGTGCTTCGACGAGGCGCGGGTCGGGCCGCTCCTTCCCCGGCTGGCCCGCGCCCTCGACCGGTATCTGGCCTTCGTCGATCAGCACGACGCCGGGTTCAGCGCGCTGCTCCAGGGCGGCAGCGTGGTCGAGACGTCCCGGACGACCGCCATCGTGGACGGTGTCCGGCGGGCCGCCGCCGAGCACATCCTGAGTCACCTGGAGGTCACCGATCCCGGGCTGCTGCTGCGCATGACCGTGCGGATGTGGATCACCGCGGTCGAGGCGGCCTCCCTGATCTGGCTCGACGAGGACAAGCAGCCGCCGGTCGACGAGCTGCGGGACTGGCTGGTGGAGCAGTTCGTGGCCGTGCTCTCGGTGACCGCGGCCCGGGACCCGCAGACCGCCGCGCTGGTGCAGGCGCTGGCCGAGGATGTCTGAGACTGGTGCCGTGAAGAGCGAAGACACCCCCTTCGAGGGCGGACCCATGGACGGCCGGGTGCTGCCGGTGCTCGTGGGACCCACCGGGCACCCCCCGAAGACGTACCGCATCCCCGTCCCGGACGCCGCCGGCGGGCAGCCCACCGTGCTGGTCTACCGCCGCGTGCCGCGCGGCCACAGCAAGCGGCTCGGACTGCCGCAGGGATGGAAGTACGAGTACGACCCCGAGGGCAAACCCGACAAGCTGAAGTGGCCCTGGTCGAAGCCGGACACCGTTCCAGACGCCACGCCGGGCGGCAAGCCGGACGACACCGACGGGTGACGGAGTTGCGCCGAACCGCGCACACACGGCGCGTGGCTCGCCGCCCGCGCGTCAACACCTCACGGTGCGGAGCAGAGGTGCTGCCCGCGCCGGAGGTGATGACGTGTCAGGAAGGCTTCTGCGTCTGGTGTGCACGGCGGCGCTCGCGGCCGGCACCGTCCTCGCACCGCTGCCCGTAGCGGCCGCACCCATGCCGCCGGACCCCGCCGGGACGTCCGTGGCCCGGCAGCTGACGGATCTTCAGCAGCTGTACCGACAGGCCGAGAAGGCCACCGAGACCTACAACGCCACCGAGGAGAAGCTGAAGAAGCAGCGCGCTGAGGTGGCCCGGCTGGACGCCGAACTGGCCCGCGCCCGGCTCGCCCTGCACGACAGCCGCGGTGCGGCGGGCCGTCTGGCCAGGCAGCAGTACCAGAACAGCACCGACATCTCGCCGTACGTACGACTGCTGCTCGCCCGCAATCCGCAGCAGGCGCTCGACGAGGGCCATGTCATCGGGCAGGTGGCGCGGGAGCGCGCCGAGACGATCGGCCGGCTGACCGGGAACGAGAAGAAGGCCGCCGATCTGGCCCGCCGGGCCCGCAAGGCCCTGGACGACCGGCTCACCCTCGCAAAACGCCAGAAGAAGGACCGCGACGACGTACGGGGGCGCCTCGCCGACGTCGAAAAACTCCTGGCCTCCCTCACCCCCGAACAGCTCGCTGCTGTGGCCGAGTTGGAGAAGAGCGACGTCGACAAGGCGCAGCAGCGGCTGATCACCTCGGGTGCGCTGGGCGACGACAACCGTCCGCCGTCACCGGCGGGCGACCGGGCCCTGCGGTATGCCGTGCAGCAGCTCGGGAAGCCGTACCAATGGGGCGCCGAAGGCCCGAAGTCCTACGACTGCTCGGGCCTGACGTCCCAGGCCTGGGACCACGCGGGCACCCCCATCCCCCGCACCAGCGAGGAACAGTGGGCCCACCTGCCGAGAATCCCCCTGAAGCAGCTGCGCCCGGGCGACCTGGTCCTCTACTTCCCCGAGGCCACGCACGTGGCGATGTACCTCGGGGAAGGAATGATCCTCCAGGCCCCGAGGACGGGAGAAACGATCAAGGTCTCCCCGATCGCGGCCTACCCGATCCTCGGAGCCGTGCGTCCGGACGGGAGTCCTCAGGCCCCGGCCACCGACGCCAGGTAGGCCCCGGTCTTCTCGGGCTCGTAGAAGAAGTTCTCGAAGTCGGCCGGGTCGTTGAAGCCGTTGGCGAACCGGTCGGCGACCGGCTGGAGTTGGCCTGCCGCGCCGATCAGGTTGAGGATGTGCTCCGGCGGCGGAGCGAGCATCGCGTTGGTCCACTTGGTGACGTGCTGGGCGGTGTCCCAGTAGCGGTCGAACGTCGCCTGCATCCAGGTCTCGTCGAACTCCTTCTCGCCGTTCTCCAGGATCGACGCGAGGTACGAAGCCGCGCACTTGGAGGCGGAGTTGGAGCCCTGGCCGGTGATCGGGTCGTTGGCGACGACGACGTCCGCGACGCCGAGGACCAGGCCGCCGCCGGGCAGACGGCCGATGGGGTTGCGGACGGTGGGGGCGTAACGGCCGGACAGCACGCCGCCCGCGTCGGTCAGTTCGACCTTGGTGGCCCGCGCGTACTCCCAGGGCGTGAACCGCTCCATGAGTTCCAGGGTCAGGGAGAGGTGCTCCGCCGGGTCCTTGACGCCGTTGAAGACGTCGAGCGGGCCGCCGGGTATGCCCTCCCAGAAGAGGATGTCCGCGCGGCCGGAGGTGGTGAGCGTCGGCATGACGAACAGCTCTCCCACGCCCGGGACCAGGTTGCAGCGGACCGCGTCGAAGTCCGGGTGCTCGGGACGCGGGCCGAGACCGTGGACGTACGACACGGCGAGCGACCGCTGCGGCTCGCTGTAGGGCGACCGCGACGCGTCCCGGCCGAACATGGAGACCAGCTCGCCCTTGCCCGCCGAGACCAGGACCAGGTCGTACGTACGGGAGAAGTAGTCGAGGTCGGAGACCGCCGCACCGTGGATGACCAGCTGGCCGCCGCGCTGTGCGAAGGTCTCCATCCAGCCGGCCATCTTCACCCGCTGGTCGACCGACTGCGCGTACCCGTCGAGCTTGCCCACCCAGTCGATCGCACGTGCCGCGGGGCCCTCGCTCCAGGAGCCGGGGGCCGCGACGGAGGCGCCGAGTCCTACGATCTTCGGGGCCTGGGACTCCCAGAAGTTCAGCTGGAGATCGCGCTCGTGCTGCAGTGCCGTGTGGAACATGCACTGCGTCGACATGACGCGGCCGGAGCGGATCTCGTCCGCCGTCCGGTTCGACATCAGGGTGACCTCGTACCCGTGCGACTGGAGTCCGAGGGCTATCTGGAGACCGGACTGGCCGGCTCCGACGACGAGTATCTTCCGCATGCGGGTGTGGTTCTCCTACTCGGGGGTGACGTCCAGCGCGTGGCCGACGAGGGACAGCAGAGTCTCGATCACGGAGATCCGGCGGCGCGCATCCATGATCATTACAGGTATGTGCGCAGGGATCGTCAACGCCTCCCGCACGTCCTCCGGTTCGAAGCGCTCGCTGCCGTCGAAGTGGTTGACCGCGACGACGTACGGCATCCCACAGCTCTCGAAGTAGTCCAGCGCGGGAAAGCAGTCCTTCAGCCGCCTGGTGTCCGCGAGGACGACCGCACCTATCGCGCCGCGCACCAGGTCGTCCCACATGAACCAGAACCGCTGCTGGCCCGGTGTGCCGAACAGGTAGAGCACCAGGTCGTCGTCGAGCGTGAGGCGGCCGAAGTCGATGGCCACGGTGGTGGTGAGCTTGCCGGGCGTGGCGGTGAGGTCGTCGGTCTCCTCGCTCGCCTCGGTCATCAGCGCCTCGGTCTGCAGGGGCGTGATCTCCGAGACCGCGGTGACCAGGGTGGTCTTGCCGACGCCGAAACCGCCCGCCACGACTATCTTCGTCGCGATGGGGGCGCGGGTCCGGTCCGTCTGCCAGGGCTGTTCGGGCCCCTCTTCGTCGAGGAGCGGGGAGACACCGCGAGCGGCGTCAGAGACGACGGAGTCCACTCAGCACCCTTTCCAGCAGAGCGCGGTCCGGGCGGCCCGTGCCGTGCCCGGTACCTGTTCCGTACACACGGATCTTTCCCTGGTCCGCGAGGTCGCTGAGCAGCACGCGGACCACGCCGAGCGGCATCTTCAGCAGCGCGGCGATCTCGGCCACCGTGCGCATACGGCGGCACAGTTCGACGATCGCCAGCATCTCGGGCATGACCCGGGTGCTGAGCGAACCTCCCCCACTGCCGAAGGCGTGGGCGGTGCCCCCAGTCAATTCCTTGCGCTCCTCCGGAGCCTCCAGTGCCGCGACGAACGTCTCGACAAGGAGGACGTGGCCGAAGCGGGTTCGGCCGCCGGTGAGCGAGTAGGGGCGGACGCGGGCGGGCTTGCGGTCGCCGCCGCGGACGGGGAGGTTGGGCCGGTCGGTCATCGCGTGCTCCCCGCGGACTCCGACTCCAGGGATTTTCGTAGCTCGCTGCGGAGTTCGGGGGTCAGGACGTGTCCGGCGCGGCCCACGAACAGAGCCATGTGGTAGGCCACCACGCTCATGTCGCAGTCCGCGGAGCCGTGCACGCCGAGCAGCGAGCCGTCGCTGATCGACATCACGAACAGGCTGCCCTCGTCCATCGCGACCATCGTGTGCTTCACGCTGCCGGAGTCCATCAGCTTGGCTGCGCCGATGGTGAGGCTGCCGATGCCGGAGACGATGGTCGCCAGGTCGGCGGAGGAGCCGCGGGGGCCCTTCACCGTACGTGGCCGCGCCTGGCGGGCCTCGAGGTTGCGTCCGGGGTCGGAGGAGAGCAGGAGCAGGCCGTCGGAGGAGACCACCGCCACCGACTGGATGCCCGGCACCTCCTCGACCAGGTTCGTGAGCAGCCAGTGCAGGTTGCGGGCTTCACTGCTCAGTCCGAAGGTACTGGGCGCGGTCAACTGCTTGCCTCCTCGACAGTGCCCCCCGTGGCTTCTTCGGATACGGCTGTTTCGGTGGCCGGCACCTCGTTCTGGGCCGTCTGTTCCGCGATCTCCGCCTCTACGGCGCGGTAGCCGGCCTGGGCGCCGGTGCGGAAGCCGCCGAGTCTTCTGCGCAGTGCTTCCGCGTCCACCGAGCTTGTGCGCTGGCGGGGCGGTTGGGTGGGTGCGGTGATCTTGGGAGTGCGCTTGGGGAGGCCCTTTGCGGTGACCGGTTCCTCGTCCGGTGTGCGCGTGTGCTCCGCCTCGGCTTCGCCTTCGCCTTCGGCGGATGTGTTTCCACCCGTACCACCCCTACCACCGTCGTCGTCGGGTGCGGGTGGCCCCTGTGGGGGTTCCTCGCCCTCGGCGGCCGCCGGCTGTGTGTGGATCGGGTCCGACTCCCCCGCCTGGGCCGGGATCAGGAGTTCCATCGTCGTCTCGACCGGTGCGGCGGACGGTGTGGACTCGCCCAGCGCCTTCTCCGCCAGCGCGACCAGCGGGTCGGCGGTCGGCTTCGGGCGGCCGGGCAGGACGTTGGAGTTGGCCTCGGCGTCCGCGCCCGGCAGGGAGAAGGAGTGGGTCGTTCCCGTCACCGGGGAGGACGACGAGGGGACCGCGGCGGTCGGGGCCGCGGCCAGCAGGGCCTTCGGCAGGACGACGACCGCCGCCACGCCGCCCTGCTTCTGCTCGCGCAACCGGACGCGGACGTCATGGCGGTGGGCGAGGCGGGCCACGACGTAGAGGCCGAGGCCCAGGCCCTCCTCGCCCTCCTGGTCGTAGGGGGACTCGGGGTCGAACTCGGCCAGGCGGGCGTTGAGGCGGGTCATCCGCTCGGCGGTCATGCCGATGCCCTCGTCCTGGACGGAGAGCATGACCTCGCCGCTCTCCAGGAGCCAGCCCGAGATCTCGACGGGCAGGTCCGGCGGGGAGAACGACGTCGCGTTCTCCATCAGTTCGGCCAGCAGATGGGAGAGGTCGTCCGCGGCGAAGCCCGCGACATGCCCGTGCGGCGGGAGGGCTGCGATACGAACGCGCTCGTAGCGCTCGATCTCGCTGACCGCGGCCCGTACGACGTCCACCAGCTGGACGGGGTGGACGCTCTGCTGGACGTGCTCGGTGCCGGCGAGAACGAGGAGGTTCTCGCTGTGGCGCCGCATGACCGTGGCGAAGTGGTCGAGTTTGAAGAGGGTGGCGAGTCGCTCGGGGTCGTGCTCGCGCTCCTCCAGGCCCTCGATGACGGCCAGTTGGCGCTCGACGAGGCCGAGGGTGCGCAGCGCGAGGTTGACGAAGGTGCCGCCGATGCTCTCCCGCAGCTTCTCCAACTGGGCCGCGGATTCCGCGAGTTCGGCGCGCAGCTGCTCGCGGGCGTCGGCCATCTTCCGGCGCTGGCCGACCAGGTGCTTGCGGTCGGACTCCAGGGTGGCGATGCGCTCGTGCAGGGCCTCGGCGTGCGCGTGCAGGGCGTTGACCGAGCGGACGACCTGGGCGAACTCGTCGTTGCGGCCGGTGAAGGTGACCGGTGCCTCGGCGGCCGGGTTCTCCGCCTCGGCGAGCCGGGCCGAACCGCGGCGCAGGACGGAGAGCGGACGCGTGAGGCTGCGCGCCATGGCCGTGGCGACGCCGACCGCGACCAGCAACAGGGCTCCGAGGACCGCGATCCGGATCTCCAGCGCGGTGACGTCGTCGTCGCGCAGCTGGGCCAGGTCCTTGGTGCGGTGGTCGTAGAGCGCGGACTCCGCACCGCGCATGGCGTCGATACGGGCGGAGAGGGCCGCGTCCACCTTCGTGGCACCGGTGCCGAGCTCGGCGGAGCTCAGCGTCGGCTGGTCGGTGAGGAGCGCGAGGTACTTCTCGGCCGAGTTGACCTCGGGACCGGTGACCGTGGAGTCGTACGACGCCCGGGCCGCCCTGGGCGCGGTGTCGCGGAAGTCGGCGAGCGCGGCGTCGGAGCGCAGCCGGGCCTGCTGGGCGGCCGCGGACAGGGCGTCGCGCTGCTTGGTGTCGGCGGCCGAGGAGGTGGTGGTCCTGATCGGCAGGCCGGTGGTGGGGCTGATGACCGTCTGGGTGGTCGTCGGCACGTTGAGCGCCGCGAGGAGGAGCCCGCGGGCGGCCGCGGACTGCTGCACGGCCGAGTCCAGCTCGGCGAGCGCGTAGGCGCCCGAACCGGCCCGGGGCGGCATCTGCTGCGCCAACTGCTCGGCGAGCGCGTGCAGTTCGGTGATGGCCGCGGAGTAGGCGTTGTGCGTCTCGAGGGCGCTGCTCTTGCCGGTGAGCGCGGCCCGCCGCACGGTGGCGATGCCGTCGAGGTCACCGAGCACGGAGGCAGGGGTGTCGGTGTTCTCCCGCAGATCCTCGACCTGCCGGTCGACACGGGCGCTGCGCTGCTCGGAGGGCGCCTTGGACTTGGCGCGGCCGGCCGCGATGTACGAGGTGACCTCGTCCCGCTCGTCGGCGAGCGAATGGGCCAGGGCCACGGCGTCCTGGGTCTGTTCGGCGAGCGTCACCAGGTCCTGGGAGTCCTTGAGCTGCCCGGAGGCGGCCAGGACGGAGGGGGCTCCGGCGCCGGCGATGGCGGCGGCCACGACGGCCACGGCGACGACGAGCCGGTTGCGGACGTGGGTGGGCCGGCCCCTGCCTGTGGTGGTGCCGGTGCCGGTGCCGGTGCCTGTGGTGCCGGGCGTGCCCTCCGCGCCCGCTGCGGGGTCCGTCTGCTTGCCTGTGCGACGAGGCCGCGTCTTCTGCACCGGTGCTCGCATTCCTGACTCGTGATACTCATGGGCCCGGGTGACGATCCGTCAACTGCCGCAGACTGTACGTACACCCAGCTCGGTCCCCGACCCTCCCAGTGCCGGTGGGCAGTGGTCGCGCATCACCTGACCCGCCACCCGAAGGAGTGAACATCGGAGAAGAGCGGGCGGGCAAGTTCCTCCGACGACTGCGGCGGCCTTTCCGGGCGGGCCGGTTGGACGTCCACAGCCACCGATGGCAGTATTTGCCGCCACGCATTCCCGGAACGGCGAATTCCGTCCCAAACCAGGCGCCTGACCTGCGTAAGTGCGCCAATTCGGCGACCAATGCCAGCCTTTGGCGAACCTTGTGAAGACGTCGTGCAGACTGGCCGAATGCGTACGGAACTTGTCTCGGAGCCCGGTGATCCCGCCCGCCCCAACGAGGACTTCGCCGCCGTGGTCCTGCCCGCCTCCGGACAGGGAGGTGCGGTGGTGGCCCTGGACGGAGTGACACCGCCGCGCGGCGGGACCGGCTGTCTGCATTCCGTCGCCTGGTACACCGCACGCCTGGGCGGCGCCCTGACCGAACTGACCGTTTCCCTACCGGATGTTCCGCTGCCGGAGGCCCTGTCCCGCGCCATCTCCCGCACCGCCGCGACCCACGCCGACACCTGTGACCTTTCTCACCCGCGCACCCCGCAGGCAACGGTGGTCGTGGCGCGGTGGTCGCCGGAGACGGTCGAGTACCTGGTCCTGTCGGACTCGGCCCTGCTGGTGGAGTCGTCGGAGGGGTCGGTCACGGCGGTGCTGGACGACCGGCTGTCCCGGCTGCCCCGCTCGGCCCTGGCGACGGACGCGATCGTCGACTCGGCGGTGCGCAACAAGGAGGGCGGCTTCTTCACGGCGGCCGCGGACCCGGCCGTGGCGGAGCGGGCGGTGACGGGGACGCTGCCACGGGCCGGGGTCCGTTCACTGGCGGCACTGACCGACGGGGCCACGCGGTGGGTGGAGAAGTTCCGGGAGGGCGACTGGGAGGACTGCCTGCGTCTCGTACGGAAGGAGGGGGCGGGGGCGCTGGTGCGACGGGTGCGGGCGCTGGAGCGGGCGGACGCGGAGAAACGCACGTATCTGCGCCGGAGCAAGACGCACGACGACGCGACGGTCGTGTACGTGGAGCTGTGACCCGCTCCCGGACCCCCTACCTCTCCATCCCGCGGTTCAACCGCTGCAACAGCCGCGCCAGTTCGGCGACCTCCCGCTGGTCCCAGTCCGCGAGCCGCCCGGCGTACCGCGCCCGGCGGGCCTCGCGGACCCTGCTGACGCGGTCGTGGCCCTCCTTGGTGAGGGCGACGAGCCAGGCGCGGCCGTCGGCGGGGTCCGGTTCACGGGCGACGAGGCCGAGGTCCTCCAGGGCGCGCAGCTGGCGGGACATCGTGGCTTTGCCGACGCCGATGTAGGCGGCCAGCTCGGTGGCACGCTGACTGCCGCACTCGTCGAGGCGGACGAGGAGGCCGTACGCCGCGGATTCCAGGTCGGGATGGACCTCGCGGGCCATCTCGCCCTGGTTGGCCCGGGCCCGGCGCAGCAGGACGGTCAACTCGCGTTCCAGTGCCAGGAACGCGGGCCGGTCCACACCACTCGACGCCACACCGGTCTCGTCCCGGTGCCCATCGCCGTTTCCGTCTTCGCGCACGTCAGCCCTGCCTTGTTTCCCGGTCCTGAAAGTTTCCGCCGAAATCCGCCGTCATTGCAGCTCCGCCAGTATTTCGCAGGGCTAGACCAACGGCAGCCTCCGGGCCCTCTTCCCACCGGCTCCGCCCCGTGCGTAGCTTCCTTTACCTGCAATGACTGGCATGCCCACGCCAGTCACGTATGGCCCTCCCACCGAGCATCACCGAGCCTTCGGAGGCACGCTATGCCCGTGCACAGATCCGGATCGGTACGACCCCGGCGCCTCTTTCTCGCCGGGCTCCTGCTCGCCGCCTTCTCCCTCGCCCTGCCCCTCGCCGTCCCGGCCTCGGCGGCCGACACTCCGGCCCGGGGCTCCGCCTACATGGGCATGGGCGTCCTCGCTCACGACGGCCGCAGCGGCACGCCCGGCCCCACCGCCGCCACCCAGACCGAGGGCGTCGACGTGGCCAGCTACCAGGGCAACGTCGCCTGGTCGACCCTGTGGAGCAGCGGGGTCAAATGGGCGTACACCAAGGCGACGGAAGGCACGTACTACACGAACCCCTACTACGCCCAGCAGTACAACGGCTCCTACAACGTCGGCATGATCCGCGGCGCGTACCACTTCGCGACCCCCGACACCACCAGCGGCGCGACCCAGGCCAACTACTTCGTCGACCACGGCGGCGGCTGGTCCAAGGACGGCAAGACCCTTCCCGGCGCCCTCGACATCGAGTGGAACCCCTACGGCGCCTCCTGCTACGGCAAGTCGCAGAGCGCGATGGTCAGCTGGATCGCCGACTTCCTGAACACGTACAAGGCCCGCACGGGCCGGGACGCCGTGATCTACACGGCGACCAGCTGGTGGACGGACTGCACCGGCAACTACAGCGGCTTCGCGTCGGCCAACCCGCTGTGGATCGCGCGATACGCCTCCGATCCGGGCACACTGCCGGCGGGCTGGTCGTACCACACGATGTGGCAGTACACCTCGTCCGGCCCGACCGTCGGGGATCACGACAAGTTCAACGGGGCTCTGGACCGCGTCGTCGCCCTCGCCAACGGCTGAGGCCCCCGAGCAGGGCGAAGGCCCGGGCCTCCCTCACGGGACCCGGGCCTTCCCTTGTCCGGTGGCGTCCGTCACGCCGCCACCGGAACCTCCGGCCTCGCGTCGCTCGCGGCGGGCGCGAGGGCCAGTTCCAGGACCTGGCGGACGTCCGTGACGGCGTGGACGGCGAGCTTGTCCAGCACCTCCGCGGGGACGTCGTCCAGGTCGGGTTCGTTGCGCTTGGGGATGATCACGGTCGTCACCCCTGCGCGGTGCGCGGCCAGCAGCTTCTGCTTCACGCCACCGATCGGGAGGACCCGGCCGGTCAGCGAGACCTCGCCGGTCATCGCCACGTCCGTACGGACCAGCCGGCCGGAGAGCAGCGACGCCAGTGCCGTCGTCATCGTGATGCCCGCGCTCGGGCCGTCCTTCGGGACCGCACCCGCCGGGAAGTGGATGTGCACTCCGCGGTCCTTCAGGTCGGCGACGGGGAGTTCCAGCTCCGCGCCGTGCGACCGGAGGAAGGACAGGGCGATCTGCGCCGACTCCTTCATCACGTCGCCGAGCTGGCCGGTGAGGGTCAGGCCCGCCGCGCCCGTCTCCGGGTCGGCGAGGGACGCCTCCACGAACAACACGTCGCCGCCTGCGCCGGTCACCGCCAGGCCCGTCGCCACGCCGGGCACCGCCGTACGGCGCTCCGCCGGGTCCTGGGCGGACTCGGGCACGTGGTGCGGTCGTCCGATCAGGCCGCGCAGGTCGCCGTCCGTGATGGTGAACGGCAGCTTCCGCTCGCCCAGTTCGTGCTCGGCCGCGACCTTGCGCAGCAGCCGGGCGATGGACCGCTCGAGGGTGCGGACGCCCGCCTCGCGCGTGTACTCGCCGGCGAGCTTGCGCAGTGCGCCCTCGTCGATGGCGACCTCGTCCGACTTGAGGCCCGCCCGCTCCAGCTGGCGCGGAAGCAGGTGGTCCCGGGCGATGACGACCTTCTCGTTCTCGGTGTAGCCGTCGAGGCGGACCAGTTCCATACGGTCGAGCAGGGCCTCCGGGATGGCCTCCAGGACGTTGGCCGTGGCGAGGAACACCACGTCCGACAGGTCGAGTTCGACCTCCAGGTAGTGGTCGCGGAAGGTGTGGTTCTGCGCCGGGTCCAGGACCTCGAGGAGGGCGGCCGCGGGGTCGCCGCGGAAGTCCGAGCCCACCTTGTCGATCTCGTCCAGCAGGACGACCGGGTTCATCGAACCGGCCTCCTTGATGGCGCGGACGACACGGCCGGGCAGCGCGCCGACGTATGTGCGCCGGTGGCCGCGGATCTCCGCCTCGTCCCGTACGCCGCCGAGCGCCACGCGGACGAACTTGCGGCCCATGGCGTGGGCGACGGACTCGCCGAGCGAGGTCTTGCCGACGCCGGGCGGGCCGACGAGGGCCAGTACGGCACCGCCGCGCCGCCCGCCCACGACACCGAGACCCCGCTCGCTGCGGCGCTTGCGCACCGCCAGGTACTCGGTGATCCGCTCCTTCACGTCCTCCAGACCGGCGTGCTCGGCGTCGAGGATCGCCTTGGCGCCCTGGATGTCGTAGGCGCCGGTGTCATCGGTTCGCTCGTTCCACGGCAGTTCGAGGACGGTGTCCAGCCAGGTGCGGATCCAGGAGCCCTCGGGCGACTGGTCGGAGGACCGCTCCAGCTTGTCGACCTCCTTGAGGGCCGCCTCGCGGACCTTCTCGGGCAGGTCGGCGGCCTCGACGCGGGCGCGGTAGTCGTCGGACTCCTCGCCGTCCTGCTCGCCGTTGAGCTCGCGCAGTTCCTTGCGTACGGCCTCCAGCTGGCGGCGGAGCAGGAACTCGCGCTGCTGCTTGTCGACGCCCTCCTGGACGTCCTTGGCGATGGTCTCGGCGACGTCCTGCTCGGCGAAGTGGTCGCGCAGCTGCTGGGTGGCGAGCTTGAGGCGCGCGATCGGGTCGGAGGTCTCGAGCAGCTCGATCTTCTGGTCGGTGGTCAGGAAGGGCGAGTAGCCGGAGTTGTCGGCGAGCGCGGAGACGTCCTCGATGGCCTGGACCCGGTCCACGACCTGCCAGGCGCCGCGCTTGCGCAGCCACGCGGTGGCGAGGGCCTTGTACTCCTTGACCAGTTCGGTGACGTGACCGGGCTGCGGCTCGGGCACGCTCTCGTCGATCCTCGTCCCCTCGACCCACAGCGCCGCGCCCGGCCCGGTGGTGCCGGCGCCGATCCGCACACGGCCGCGGCCGCGGATCAGGACGCCCGGGTCACCGTCGGCCAGCCGGCCCACCTGTTCGACGGTGCCGAGCACGCCGGTGCCCGGGTATGTGCCGTCGATGCGTGGGACCAACAGAACCTTGGGCTTTCCCGGCTCCGAGCGGGCGGCAGCCTGGGCGGCCTCCACCGCGGCGCGTACGTCGGCGTCGTTCAGGTCCAGCGGGACCACCATGCCGGGCAGCACGACCTCGTCGTCGAGCGGCAGCACGGGCAGGGTGAGCGTTGTGGACGTCGAAGCCATGATTTTCCTTCCGGCAGCCAAGTTGAGTTATGTCGACTCAATGCATGGCGCTGCGCGGATGTTCCCGGGACACCGTTCGCTGTCAGCGATCGGGCGGTGACGTGGGCGTTGCCGTAGGAGGACCGCAAGGCCGTCGCCATGAACCCGCAACGCCGTTCACAGGAACGGTCTGCACACTGCAAGCTCATTCACAGGTTGTGAGGGTGGGGAGCGGATGGCCGAGGAGCAGCGGCGGGGGCCGGCCCGGCGGGCGGTGATCGCGGGGGCCGCCGTGGTGGCCGCGGGGACCGCAGTGCCGTTCGTGGTGCGGGCCGCGGGCCGCGACGAGGCACCGGCCGCCCCGACGAGCGGCAACGAACCCGCCGCCGAACAAGCCCGCACCGCCGCCCCCGCAGCGGGCAGGGCGGCCTCCCCCACCCCGTACCGCCGCCCCCGTTCCGACCGCCGCCCGAACATCCTGTTCGTCCTCACCGACGACCAGCCGAAGGAGACCGACTGGGCCCTCCCCCAGACCCTCGACTGGCTGGGCGGACACGGCGTCACCTTCGCCCGCGCGCACGCGAACACACCCCTGTGCGCGCCCTCCCGCGCCTCGATCATGTCGGGCCGCTACGCCCACAACCACGGCGTCCTCGACACCCGGCACCCGTACCACCTGGACCAACGCACCACCGTCCAGCGCCGGTTGCACGAGGCGGGCTACCGCACGGGCCTGTTCGGCAAGTACCTCAACTTCTGGCACACCGGCGACAATCCGCCCCACTTCGACGAGTGGCTGCTCCAGGAACCCGTGGCGTACTACAACGGCCACTACAACGACAACGGCACCGTCCGGAACATCCCCGGGTACAACACCACCGTCATCAAGGACCGCGCCCTCGCCTTCATCGAGCAGTCCCGCACCGACGAACGGCCCTGGTTCGCGTACGTCGCCACCCGCAGCGCGCACGAGCTGAACATCCCGGAGCAGCGGTACGCACACAGGCGCGTGCCCGACTGGGACGGGCGGCCGTCCGTCTTCGAGACCGACAAGGCCGACAAGCCGCCGTTCCTGCGCAGGGCGCACCACTCCTTCGCCCAGGGCAAGGCCCTGCGGGAACGCCAGCTGCGCACGCTGCTCTCCGTGGACGACGCGATGCGCGACTTCCGGGACAAGCTGCGCGAGCTGGGCCAGCTGGAGAACACCCTGGTGCTGTTCACCAGCGACCACGGCCTGTGCTGGGGCGACCACGGCTGGCTGCGCAAGTCGGTGCCCTACCGGCCGAGCCTGGAGGTGCCGTTCCACCTGTCCTGGCCGGCGGGCGGCTTCGGCCGGGCGGGCACCGACGACCGGCTCACCGGTCACGTCGACATCGCGCCCACGTTCCTGGCCGCGGCCGGCCTCGAGCCGGACACCCCGCAGGACGGCCACTCCCTGCTGGACCGGCACAACGACCGCACGCACCTGCTCGCCGAGTGGTGGTGGAACCAGGAGGACAAGCAGCCGATCCACACCTGGGCGACGTACATCGGGAAGACGGAGCAGTACACCGAGTACTACCGGACCCGGCTCGGCAGGGGCGGCCGCCCGAGAGGCAGCGGAGAGGTGCTCTTCCGGGAGTACTACGACCTCGCGAAGGACCCGTATCAGCTCAGCAACCGGCTTCACGGGGCGAGCAAGGAACAGGAGCGCAGGCTCGGAGTGCCGCGGCTGGCAAGGGAGTTGGCGGCTGCCCGGCGGGCGGACGGATGAGGCGCCCGGGCGGCCTGTCCTAGGCCGTCGCCGTCCGGCACCAGCGGCGGATGACCGGCCAGGTCGAAACGCCTATCGCGAGGGAGATCAGGTGGCCCCAGTTGGTCATCGGGTCCGTGAACGCGATGAGGTCCTGGAGCAGCATGCCGCCGAACAGCCCCAGCACCGGCCAGCGCAGCCACGGCGTGAGCAGCCCGGCCAGCGCGCCGACGCTGGCGGCGACGCCGAAGCTGATGCCGTAGTCGAGGCGGTGCAGGGAGCTGTCGGGCAGATGGCCGACCAGCACCGCCAGGCCCACCGTGCCCTCGGTCGCGAGAGTGGCCAGGACGTGCCCGAGCAGGAACACACCGGCGGTGCGCAGCCCGCCCATCCGCCGCTCCAGCGCCGTGAGGACGAGCAGGAAGCAGATCACGTACGGCGACAGCAGCCCGCCCGCGATCCACAGCGCGCTGGCGACCAGGACCAGCACCGGCGTGCGCACGAGGTGCGCCACGTCGGTGCTGGAGGCCTGGTACAGGGTCTGCATGAGGGAGGGCGAGGCGTACGCGGCGATCAGCGAGGTGACGGCGAGGAGGGCCGCGTAGCCGAAGGTGAACGGCGTCCCGGTCGGCGTGGGCAGGATGCGCCAGGGGCGGAGCGTGCGGGCCGGAGGGACGGCGACGACCGGCGCCGGGGGCGCCGCTGCGGCCACCGGGCCGCGCTGGCGCGGCATCGCGTCCAGCAGGTCGGAGACCTCGGGAAGCGGCGCGGCCGAGGGCCTGACGTCGGCCGTCGCGGTGGGTTCCACGGTGAGGTGCTCCTTCCGTTCCACCCCACCTTTCGTGGCCCCACAGGTCGCTGTCTATGACCGACGCCACGCGCGACGCGATTCACAGCAACCTTTAATGCTTTTCCTGCGTCCAACTCCTTTTCTCACAGCCGTCCTGGCCCGCTACGGCCGCAGGAGGGTCACCTCCCGGGCGTGGGCGGCCTGTGTGGCCGGGTCCCAGTCGCCGGTGCAGTAGACGGAGGCCTCGCTGATGGCTCCGTCGCGGAGCTCGGCGCGCATCAACTCCCGGCAGTACCAGCCGCCCTGCTCGTCCTCCCACTGCTCCTCGAACTCGAGGACGAGCCCGGTGGGCGTCGCGTCGACGCGGTGGCGCGGGACGGTGCCGAGGAAGGGATGGCTGCGGCGGCGCAGGGCGACGAGGGCCTCGCGGCCCGCGGTCTGCAGCCGCCACTGGGGCAGGGTCAGATCGAGGAAGACGTCCTCGGTGAAGAGGCCCTCGGGCGCGGTGTTGGTCTCCAGGAACCGCACGAAGAGATCGGCGAGTTCCTTGACGCGGGTGTCGGTCGCGGTGGTCATGACTGCGCCTGGGCGAGGTTGCGGCCGACGACCTCCATCGTGGCGTTCAGCTCGGCGGTGGGGCTGAACTCGACGACCTCGGTGCCGGCGAAGACCAGCGGCAGGTGGCCGGGCGCACCGTAGTAGGCGTCGCCGGCGTGGAAGACCTCGTCGTGGTCGGCGTACCGGAACACGATCTTTCCGGAGACGACCTGGCCCCAGTGCGGGCACTGGCAGCGGTCGTCGGGCAGGCCCCGGAAGAGCGGGGCGGGGTCCATGTCCTCCTTCATCGACTCGTACGAGACGGTGTACGGGCCGATCTCGGCGTAGCGCCCTTCGATGACCGGCTCGTCGACCTTGAGTTCGGCCTCGGCCTTGGTGGTGCGTGGCATGGTGTCCTGCCTTCCCTCGTCGCTGCTTCCAACTGCTTCACGAAGGAGGCGTGAGATCGGGCGGCACGGTGTGAGGCCGGGCCTCACAGATTCCAGGGTGGGGGCTGTTCCGGCTGGTAGAGGCAGAGGGTGCCGGTCCGCACGGACGTCTCCAGATGGCGGCCGAGTTCGGGGTGCACCTCGGCGATCCGCCGCACCGCGGCCCGGATGCGGGCGGTGACGGTGGTCCGCGCGCGCTCCGCGGGCGACCCGGTGCGCCGCACCCGTCCCCCGATGCCGTACGCGGCCGAGAGCTGCCCGACGAGCGCGTCCCGCTCGACGGCCACCCGCGCGGACCGCACGGCGTCCCCGGCGGCATCGGCGTCCTCGGCCTCCACCTCCAACTCCTGCAGCCTGCGCCGGTAGGCGGCCCGCGCGACGGCGTCGACGACCTCGCCGGTGTCGCCCTGGGGGTGCAGGCCGTCGACCTGCTCGTCGGCCTTCGTACCCGGCGCGGCCAGCTCGACGGCCGGCACGGGCGTACCCGGTCCGGCCAGGAGTACGGCGATGTCGCGCAGCCCCTTGCTGTCGGGGAGCCGGACGTCCCGGCCGGCGTAGCGGAGGTGCCAGAGGGAGCCGTCGCGCCGGAAGAGGGCGGTGCCCGCCTGCTCCGGCCGGTGGCTCACCCCTGCCCCGGCCGTCTCGCTCCCGATCCGCTCCACCAGCGCCACCGCCCCGGCCGCCTCCGCCGCCCGCAACGCCCTCTCCCGGTGCTCCCGGGCCCGCTCGCGGTCCCCCATGGCCGCCGCGAGCAGCGCCAGATGACGGTCGACCGGGCCCCGTACGGCCGCGCCGATGCCCTCCACCGCGAACAGCTCGGCGTACGGGGCGAGGAGGCCGTAGAGGGCGGGCGCGCAGGGGTGGGAGCCCACGGCCGCCACCGTCTCCGCCGCCTGTGCCAGCATCGGCAGCCACTCGCTGTCCCTGGGCGCGCCCCCGAGCCGGGGTGCCACTGCCGACAGCCGGCGTGCGGCCTCGTCGAGGCGGCCGAACTGCGCCGCCACGAGCGCAAGCGTGACGCGGGGCCAGAGCATCGGGGAGCGTTCCAGCAGCGTCGCCTCCGCCCGCACCCGCGCCAGCCCGTCCAGGTCGCCCGTCTCGGCGTACAGGCACCAGCGCTGGGTGACGGCGAGCATGGCGGCGTTCGCACTGCCGGATCTGCGGCCCAGCTCCTCGACCTCGTCGAGCGCGGCCGCGCAGTCCTCGTGGCGGCCCTCCATGAGCGCCCGCGTGCCTCGCCACAGCGGCACGTACCAGGAGTACAGCGGCCGCCGCAGCGGTCGTACGAGAGTCTCGTACGCGGCCGCCTCGGCGTCGGCCTCCGCGAACGCGCCCGTCTCCAGCAGCGCCTCCAACCGCAGCCGCCGGCCGAGGAGTTCGAGCACCGGGTCGCGCAGGTCTCGGGCGGTCGTCACGATCTGCGCGGACCAGCCGAGCCGGTCGCGGCAGTGGTCGGGGCCGGACCGGGCGTCGCACAGGGCGGCGAGCGCGGGACCGAGGGTGGCGGGGTCGCCGGCCTCGCGGGCGGTGCGGACGGCCTCCTCGGCGAGGGCGAGGCGGTGCTTCTCCGGTTCGACCAGCCCGGCGGCCAGCGAGAGCCGTGCGGTGACGGCGGCGCGCAGGGAGGCGTGTGCGGGCTCGACGGCGAGCGCGCTGCGTGCCTCGGTGAGCAGGTCGAGCTGCTCCCGGTCCTCGAGGTCGACCTCGAACCCGACGGGCCCGGTGCCGAGCCCGAGCGCGGCCCGCGCCAGCAGATCCGCCCGCCCGGCTTCTCGTGCAAGCCCGGCGGCCCTGAGCAGCGCCTCCCGGGCGGCCCCCGGCTCACCGGCCCCGAGCCGCGCGGAACCCAGGCCGAGGAGGGCTTCCACGAGGTCTGCGCGGCCGGCGGGCGCTACGGACGCGGACGGTGCGAGCCCCTGCTCCCCCACCTCCACCGCCCGTTCGTACCACCGCGCCGCGTCCTCGAACGCGAACAGCCCCTCCGCCCGCACCGCCGCCTCACGGGCGTACCGGGCGGCCTCCACCGCGTGCTCCGGGCCGGACTGCAGCAGATGGTGGGCGACCTCCGCGGGCCCGGTGTCGCGGCCGCGGCGGGCGTAGCCGGCGAGGACCTCGGCGGCGGTGCGGTGCAGTGCAGCGCGCTCGGCGGGGGTGAGCGTGTCGTACACCGCGTCCCGGAGCAGGTCGTGCCGGAAGGCCCCGCGGTCCGCCCCGGCCTCGGCGAGCAGCCCCGCCCCCGCGGCCTCCCCCAGCAGCGTTCGCACCTCGCCCAGCGGCACCTCCGCGGCCTCGGCGAGCACGTCGAGCCGGAACCGGGTGCCGAGCACGGCGGCCACGTCCAGCACGCGCGCGGCCCGCGGCGTCAGATCGCCCAGCCGTTCCTGTACGGCGGCCCGGACGGCGACCGAGGAGACCCCGGTGCCGTTCCCGTCCGGCGCCGCGCCCCAACTCCCGGCCCGCAGCAGCTCGGTGACGAAGAACGCCTCGCCTCCGGTACGACGCACCAGGGACCGCACCACCCCCGCGTCCGGAGCCGCCCCGGTCACCGCCTCGACCAGCGCGGCGACGTCCCGTACGGGCAGCGGCCCGAGCGCCGTCGACCGCCCCCGCCGCAGGAGTTGGGCCCGCGCCCAGGCCCGGTCCCGCCAGGCCGCGTCGTCGTCCCGCGCCGTCGCCACCAGCAGCACCGGCGCCGTACGTGCCGCGTCCGCCGTCTCCAGCAGCAGCCGCAGCGAGGAGGCGTCGGCGGCGTGCACGTCGTCCAGGACCAGCAGCAGCGGCCGGCGGCGCGCGGCCGTGGCGAGGACCTCGCCGACGTCCCCCGCGAGCCGCAGCCGCGCCGTCTCCGGGTCGGCTCCGCGCAGCGTGCCCGGGGCCGAGCCGGACACCAGGGCCCGCAGCGGCGGCGAGGCGGCCACGAGCCGGCCGCACCGCACATCGTCCGCGACCAGCTCGCGCAGCAGCCGCGACCAGGGCCTGAAGGCGCGCCCGGCGGTCTCCGGCGGGCACCAGGTCCACAGGGTGCGGAAGGCATCGGCCTGTCCGGCCGCCTCCTCGGCCGTACGGGTCTTGCCCGCACCGGCAGGACCGGTCAGCGTGACGAGCCCGCCCCGCCCGGCCGCGGCCCGCTCCAGGGCGGCCCGGAGCTCCTCCAGCACGTCCTCGCGTCCCACGAACGGGTAATTCGCGGCCATGGCAGCCACCACGCACTTCTCGCAGGCTTCGCGCGTCTCGCGCCTCGCGGGTCCTCCGTCGGTGCTTCGAGCGTAGGCACGGGCGACGGCGGACGCGAGGCGCACGGCCGCGACCCACGGCGGGCGCTCCCGCGCGCACCTCTCCGCCACCCCTAATTCCCGTGGTCGTAAAGCCGAGTTCGTGCAGGATGGAGCCATGGCTGCCACTTACGACACCCCTGTTGTCCTGGACCGTCGCGAGGGCCCGTACGGCGAGGTCGTGCTGCGCCGGCACGGCGAGTTGCTGCAGATCATCGCCAACGGCTGCTTCCTGATGGACACCTCGGACGGCCGCTCGGAGCGCCTGCTCGTCGACGCCGCCCGCGACGCCCTGGACGGCCGCGCGCAGCCGAACGTGCTGATCGGAGGCCTCGGCGTGGGGTTCTCGCTCGCACATGCAGCGGCCGACCCCGGGTGGGGTGCGATCACGGTCGTGGAGCGCGAGCCGGCCATCGTCGAGTGGCACCTGAACGGCCCCCTCGGCGCACTCTCGGCGCAGGCTCTCGCCGACCCGCGCACGGAGATCGTCGAGGCGGACCTGATCGACTACATCAATGAGACATCCGCCACGTACGACGCCCTGTGCCTGGACATCGACAACGGACCCGACTGGACTGTCACGGACGGCAACGACGGGCTGTACTCGCCGGCCGGACTGACAAGCTGCGCAAGGGTGTTGAAGCCGGGCGGAGTGCTCGCCGTATGGTCGGCCAAGCCCTCTCCGGAATTTGAAGGAACACTGTGGAATGCCGGGTTCCAACGGGTGCGTACCGAAGAGATCCCGGTTGCCCGGGGCGTTCCCGACGCCGTACACCTCGCCGTCCGGCCTGGATAGCCGAAGGGCGGTTACTCCCCGTACTCTGCTTCCCTGGCGCAGATCATTCAAGCGTCAATCGCAAGCATGCGCAGGCATAGCCAGTCAGAAGGAATGACCCCACGCATTCCGGAAAGCAACTCAGGGGCGGGCGATGGAGCAGACCCACACATCCCACAACGGCACGACGGCGACCCCGGGCGCACAGCGCCGGGTCCTGGTGGTCGAGGACGACGCGACCATCGTGGACGCCATCGCGGCCCGCCTGCGCGCCGAGGGTTTCCTCGTGCAGACCGCGGGTGACGGCCCGGCCGCCGTCGACACCGCCGAGGCCTGGCAGCCCGACCTGCTGATCCTCGACATCATGCTGCCCGGCTTCGACGGTCTGGAGGTCTGCCGCCGTGTGCAGGCCGCCCGTCCGGTGCCGGTGCTGATGCTCACCGCGCGCGACGACGAGACCGACATGCTGGTCGGGCTCGGCGTGGGCGCCGACGACTACATGACGAAGCCCTTCTCCATGCGGGAGCTGGCCGCACGCGTGCATGTGCTGCTGCGCCGGGTGGAGCGGGCCGCGCTGGCCGCCGCGACGCCGAGAAGCGGCATCCTGCGCCTCGGCGAGCTGGAGATCGACCACGCGCAGCGGCGGGTGCGGGTGCGCAGTGAGGACGTTCACCTCACGCCCACCGAGTTCGACCTCCTGGTGTGCCTGGCCAACACCCCGCGCGCGGTGCTCTCCCGTGAGCAGCTGCTGGCCGAGGTGTGGGACTGGGCGGACGCCTCGGGCACCCGGACCGTCGACAGCCACATCAAGGCGCTGCGCCGGAAGATCGGCGCCGAGCGGATCCGCACGGTGCACGGCGTGGGCTACGCGCTGGAGACCCCGACGCCATGAGCGGCGGTCCGGCCGCTCGGAGAGGCCCCGGGGAGCCCGAGCCCTGGGGCGGGCTGCGCCCGTTCTCGATCAAGACCAAGCTGGGCGCGCTGGTCGTCATCGCGGTCCTCATCACCACCGGGCTGATGATGATCGCGATGCGCACCGCGACGGAGCTGCGCTTCATCACGGTCTTCTCGATGATCGCCACACTGCTGATCACACAGTTCGTGGCCCATTCGCTCACCGCGCCGCTGGACGACATGAACGCGGTCGCCGGCGCCATCTCGCACGGCGACTACACCCGCCGGGTGCGCGAGAACCGCCGGGACGAGCTGGGCGACCTGGCCCAGACGATCAACCGCATGGCCGACGACCTGGAGGCCCAGGACCGCCAGCGCAAGGAGCTCGTGGCGAACGTCTCGCACGAGCTGCGCACGCCCATCGCGGGCCTGCGCGCGGTGCTGGAGAACATCGTGGACGGCGTCACGACCGCCGACCCCGAGACCATGCGCACGGCCCTGAAGCAGACCGAGCGCCTCGGCCGGCTGGTGGAGACACTGCTGGACCTGTCCCGCCTGGACAACGGCGTCGTACCGCTCAGGCAGCGCCGTTTCGAGGTGTGGCCGTACCTGTCGGGCGTGCTGAAGGAGGCCAACATGGCCGTGCCCGCGCGCGCGGGCATCGCCTCGGGCTCCGGCAGCCACACCCGCACGGACGTCCATCTGCACCTCGACGTCTCCCCGCCGGAGCTGACCGCGCACGCGGACCCCGAGCGCATCCACCAGGTAGTGGCAAATCTCATCGACAACGCGGTCAAGCACAGCCCCCCGCACGGCCGCGTGATCGTGAAGGCGCGGCGCGGACTGCAGCCCGAGTCGCTGGAGCTGGAGGTGCTGGACGAGGGTCCCGGCATCCCCCGCTCGGAGTGGCACCGCGTCTTCGAGCGCTTCAACCGCGGCGGCGCGGGCTCGCCCAACGGACAGGGCGGCGACGGCGGTACGGGCCTGGGGCTCGCGATCGCCCGCTGGGCCGTCGATCTGCACGGAGGCCGGATCGGAGTGGCCGAATCCGAGCGTGGCTGCCGGATTCTCGTCACCCTTCCGGGAGAGACATCCGTTCAAAGTTGACGTAAAGTCCGAAGCGGAGCCACAAGATCCACCGGCGTCCGCACTGACGGACACGTGTGATCAGGAACACGCCCGCAGGCCGCGCCTGCAGGGCTTGCGTCGGCGTATCCCCAGCACGGTCAATCCTTGGCGGAACCTCGCTTGTTTCCCGCCATTTCCCGGCCCGAAACACGCTTTCCGATGTGACTTACACGACGATGACCTTGCTCGGCCTGACCTTCCCGGCCATGGAGGCGTAGCCTTTATTCCCGCTGTCCATCACCTTGTGAAGCGGAAGAGGGCGGTTGCCGCCGTGTCGCCACAGTCCCCCAGTAACTCGAGCATCTCGACCGACGCCGACCAAGCGGGCAAGAACCCCGCTGCTGCGTTCGGCCCCAACGAGTGGCTCGTCGACGAGATCTATCAGCAGTACCTCCAGGACCCGAATTCGGTAGACCGAGCCTGGTGGGACTTCTTCGCCGACTACAAGCCGGGAGCGGCCGCCGCCCCCGCTGCGGCGGCTGCTCCGGCCCCGGCGGCCCCTCCGGCTCAGGCCGCGCCCGCCCCGGCGGCTCCTGCGGTGCCCGCGCCGGCCCCCGCGGCCCCGAAGCCCGCGGCCGCCGCTCCGGCGCCCGCTCCCGCGAAGCCCGCCGCGGCTCCGGCCCCCGCGCCGGCGAAGCCCGCTGCCGCCGCCAAGCCGAAGGCCGAGCCCGCGACCGCGGCCGCCGACGGCCCGGAGCTGGTGCCCCTGCGCGGCCCCGCGGCCGCCGTCGCGAAGAACATGAACGCCTCGCTGGAGCTGCCCACGGCCACGTCCGTGCGCGCGGTCCCGGTGAAGCTGCTCTTCGACAACCGCATCGTCATCAACAACCACCTCAAGCGCGCCCGGGGCGGGAAGATCTCCTTCACGCACCTGATCGGCTACGCGATGGTGCAGGCCATCAAGACGATGCCGTCGATGAACTGGCACTACGCGGAGAAGGACGGGAAGCCCACCCTCGTCAAGCCGCCGCACGTCAACTTCGGCCTCGCCATCGACCTGGTGAAGCCCAACGGCGACCGCCAGCTGGTCGTCGCGGGCATCAAGAAGGCCGAGACGCTGAACTTCTTCGAGTTCTGGCAGGCCTACGAGGACATCGTCCGCCGCGCCCGCGACGGCAAGCTGACGATGGACGACTTCTCCGGGGTCACGGTCTCCCTGACCAACCCCGGCGGCCTCGGCACCGTCCACTCCGTGCCGCGTCTGATGCCCGGCCAGTCGGTCATCATGGGCGTCGGCTCCATGGACTACCCGGCGGAGTTCCAGGGCACCTCCCAGGACACCCTGAACAAGCTCGGCATCTCGAAGGTCATGACGCTCACGTCGACCTACGACCACCGGGTCATCCAGGGCGCCGCCTCCGGCGAGTTCCTGCGGATCGTCGCCAACCTCCTGCTCGGCGAGAGCGGCTTCTACGACGAGATCTTCGAGGCGCTGCGCATCCCCTACGAGCCGGTCCGCTGGCTCAAGGACATCGACGCCTCGCACGACGACGACGTCACCAAGGCCGCCCGCGTCTTCGAGCTGATCCACTCCTACCGGGTCCGCGGCCACGTCATGGCCGACACCGACCCGCTGGAGTACCGCCAGCGCAAGCACCCCGACCTGGACATCACCGAGCACGGCCTCACGCTCTGGGACCTGGAGCGCGAGTTCGCGGTCGGCGGCTTCTCGGGCAAGTCCCTGATGAAGCTGCGCGACATCCTCGGCGTGCTGCGCGACTCGTACTGCCGCACCACCGGCATCGAGTTCATGCACATCCAGGACCCGAAGCAGCGCCGCTGGATCCAGGACCGCATCGAGCGCCCGCACACCAAGCCGGAGCGCGAGGAGCAGCTGCGCATCCTGCGCCGGCTGAACGCGGCGGAGGCCTTCGAGACCTTCCTGCAGACGAAGTACGTCGGCCAGAAGCGCTTCTCCCTGGAGGGCGGCGAGTCCGTCATCCCGCTGCTCGACGCGGTCATCGACTCCGCCGCCGAGTCGCGCCTGGACGAGGTCGTCATCGGCATGGCCCACCGCGGCCGCCTGAACGTCCTCGCCAACATCGTCGGCAAGTCGTACGCCCAGATCTTCCGCGAGTTCGAGGGCAACCTCGACCCGAAGTCGATGCACGGCTCCGGCGACGTGAAGTACCACCTGGGCGCCCAGGGCACCTTCACCGGCCTGGACGGCGAGCAGATCAAGGTCTCGCTGGCCGCCAACCCGTCCCACCTGGAGACGGTCGACCCGGTCATCGAGGGCATCGTCCGCGCCAAGCAGGACATCATCAACAAGGGCGGCACGGACTTCACGGTCCTGCCGGTCGCCCTGCACGGTGACGCGGCCTTCGCGGGCCAGGGCGTGGTGGCCGAGACCCTGAACATGTCGCAGCTGCGCGGCTACCGCACGGGCGGCACGGTCCACATCGTCATCAACAACCAGGTCGGCTTCACGGCGGCTCCCGAGTCGTCGCGTTCCTCGATGTACGCCACCGACGTGGCCCGCATGATCGAGGCGCCGATCTTCCACGTGAACGGCGACGACCCCGAGGCCGTCGTCCGCGTTGCCCGCCTGGCCTTCGAGTTCCGCCAGGCGTTCAACAAGGACGTCGTGATCGACCTCATCTGCTACCGCCGCCGCGGTCACAACGAGTCGGACAACCCGGCCTTCACCCAGCCGCTGATGTACGACCTGATCGACAAGAAGCGCTCGGTGCGCAAGCTCTACACCGAGTCCCTGATCGGTCGCGGCGACATCACCCTGGAAGAGGCCGAGCAGGCCCTGCAGGACTACCAGGGCCAGCTGGAGAAGGTCTTCACGGAGGTCCGTGAGGCGGTCTCGCAGCCGGCCGCGGCTCCGACCACGGACCCGCAGGCGGAGTTCCCGGTCGCCGTGAACACCGCGATCACCTCGGAGGTCGTGAAGCGGATCGCCGAGTCCCAGGTCAACATCCCCGACCACTTCCACGTCCACCCGCGTCTGCTGCCGCAGCTGCAGCGCCGGGCGACGATGGTCGAGGACGGCACGATCGACTGGGGCATGGGCGAGACCCTCGCGGTCGGCTCCCTCCTGCTGGAGGGCACCCCGGTCCGTCTGTCCGGCCAGGACTCCCAGCGCGGCACCTTCGGCCAGCGCCACGCGGTCCTCATCAACCGCGAGACGGGCGAGGAGCACACCCCGCTCCAGTACCTCGCCGAGGACCAGGCCCGCTACAACGTCTACAACTCCCTGCTCTCCGAGTACGCGGTCATGGGCTTCGAGTACGGCTACTCGCTCGCCCGCCCCGACGCGCTCGTGATGTGGGAGGCGCAGTTCGGCGACTTCGTCAACGGCGCGCAGACGGTGGTCGACGAGTACATCTCGGCGGCGGAGCAGAAGTGGGGCCAGACGTCCGGCGTCACGCTGCTGCTCCCCCACGGCTACGAGGGCCAGGGCCCCGACCACTCCTCTGCCCGCGTGGAGCGCTTCCTCCAGCTCTGCGCCCAGAACAACATGACGGTCGCGATGCCGACCCTGCCGTCGAACTACTTCCACCTCCTGCGGTGGCAGGTGCACAACCCGCACCACAAGCCGCTGGTGGTCTTCACCCCGAAGTCGATGCTGCGCCTGAAGGCCGCCGCGTCGAAGACGGAGGAGTTCACGTCGGGTCAGTTCCGCCCGGTCATCGGCGACTCCACGGTCGACCCGGCCGCGGTCCGCAAGGTCGTCTTCGTGGCGGGCAAGCTGTACTACGACCTTGAGGCCGAGCGTCAGAAGCGCGGCATCACGGACACGGCGATCATCCGCATCGAGCGGCTGTACCCGCTGCCGGGTGCCGAGCTCCAGGCGGAGATCGCCAAGTACCCGAACGCCGAGAAGTACCTGTGGGCCCAGGAGGAGCCGGCGAACCAGGGTGCCTGGCCGTTCATCGCGCTCAACCTGATCGACCACCTGGACCTGGCGGTCGGCGCTGACGTCCCGCACGGCGAGCGCCTCCGCCGCATCTCCCGCCCGCACAGCTCGTCCCCGGCGGTGGGTTCCGCGAAGCGGCACCAGGCCGAGCAGGAGCAGCTGGTGCGCGAGGTGTACGAGGCGTAACCGCCCTCGCGGCACACGTGACCGGGCCGCACCCCCACTCCAGGGGGTGCGGCCCGGCCGTTTCCGCGCACTTATCCTTGACCCATGTACTTCACGGACCGTGGCATCGAAGAACTGGAGAAGCGGCGCGGCGAGGAAGAGATCACCTTCGAGTGGCTCGCCGAACAACTGCGAACGTTCGTCGACCTGAACCCGGACTTCGAGGTCCCGGTGGAACGTCTGGCGACGTGGCTGGCCCGCCTGGACGACGAGGACGACGAGTAGGCCACAGAGAACGTCAACGGGGCGCCCACGGGCGCCCCTTTCGCATGTACGGCTCCGGGAACTTCTTGACTTTCCCCGTCCGCGATATATCGTGAATTGCAGGAGACGCGATATGGCGCGTTGCGACGGGGAGGTCTGCACCATGTCCGAGTGGTCCGTCACGGAACCGAGGAAGCTCACGTTCGACGAGCCCGTGCGCGAGCTCCACGTACGCATCGTCAACGGAACGGTGAACGTGGTGGGGACGGACGAAGGTTCCGCCCGCCTGGAGGTCACCCGGATCGAGGGACCGCCTCTCGCCGTGACCCAGCTGGGCAGCATCCTCACGGTGGCCTACGACGACCTGCCCTGGAAGGGCTTCCTCAAGTGGCTGGACCGCAAGGGCTGGCGCCGCAGCGCCGTCGTCTCCCTCGCCGTGCCGGCCGACACCCGTGTCGAGGTGGGCGTGGTCGGCGCCGCGGCCGTCGTCTCCGGAATCGACGGGCGCACCGAGGTGAAGGGAGTCACCGGGGACACCACCCTGGTGGGGCTCACCGGCCCGGTCCGCGCCGACACCGTCTCGGGGAACCTGGAGGCCCAGGCCCTCCGCGGAGACCTGCGTTTCAACTCCGTCTCGGGCGATCTGACCGTCGTCGAGGCGGGTTCGTCCGTCAAGGCGGACTCGGTGAGCGGCTCGATGATCGTCGACCTCGATCCGGCGAGCCGCCCGACCGACATCAGCCTGACGAGCGTCTCGGGCGAGATCGCCATCCGGCTGCCCCACCCGGCGGACGCGGAGGTGGAGGCGAACACCGCGAGCGGGACGGTCTCCAACGCCTTCGAGGACCTGCGGGTCAGCGGCCAGTGGGGCGCCAAGCGGATCACCGGCCGGCTCGGCGCGGGCAACGGCAACCTGAAGGCGACGACCGTCTCGGGCTCCATCGCCCTGCTGCGCCGCCCACCGGCCGAGGACGAGCCCTGGGACGTGGATCCGGAGGACATCGGCCCGGAGGACATACGGCAGGAGGACATCCGTGCGGCGACCCCGGACGCGGCGGCGGAGGCCGACCCGACGAGCACCCCGGCGGCCGAACCGCACAGCGACTCGGGGGACAATTCCGTTTCCGGTGGGGGCGACAGCGCGAGCAGCGCCCCGGCCGACGGCACGACCGACAAGAAGGTGCTCTGACATGCCTCCCGTCTTCGCCCACGGCCGCCTCCGCCTCTACCTGCTGAAGCTGCTGGACGAGGCCCCGCGCCACGGCTACGAGGTGATCCGCCTCCTCGAGGAGCGCTTCCAGGGGCTGTACGCACCGTCGGCGGGCACCGTCTACCCCCGCCTGGCCAAGCTGGAGGCCGAGGGCCTGGTCACCCACACCACCGAGGGCGGCCGCAAGGTGTACGCCATCACGGACGCGGGCCGCGCGGAACTCGCCGACCGCAGCGGCGAGTTGGCCGACCTCGAGCTGGAGATCCGCGAGTCCGTCGCGGAGCTCGCCGCCGAGATCCGGGCCGATGTGCGCGGCGCGGCGGGCGACCTGCGGCGCGAGATGCGCGCGGCGGCCACCGAGGCCCGGCACGGCTCCGGAGCCAAGGGGCGCGGCGAACGGGCAGGCTCTGTGGGGGACTTCGGGGAGCACGCCGACAAGGAGTCGTGGCGTGCCGCCAAGGAGGAGCTGCGGCGCGTCAAGCAGGAGTGGAAGGAGCAGGCCCGGCGCGCCAAGGACGAGAGCCGCCGGGCCCGCGAGGAGGCCCAGCGGGCCAGGCGCCAGGCCAAGGAGGCCCAGGAGCAGGCCCGGGCCCAGGCGCAGGAGGAGCTGCAGCGCATCGCCAAGCGGGTCCAGGACCAGGTGCAGGACCACTTCGCGCGGGGTGACTGGCCGACGGGCGTGCGGGAAGGCCTGACCGAACTGGCCAAGGAGTTCGGCGACTTCGGGAAGGACTTCGGCAAGGAGTTCGGAAAGGACCTCGGATTCGGCCGGGGCGGCACCGGTACGTCGGCACTGCAGCCCGACTACTCGCACACACCTGAGGACTTTCCCGCCGAGTACGAACCGGCCTGGGCGCACGAGGCCCCCAGCGGCGACGCGGCCCGCGACCTCGACCGCCTGCTCGACCGCTTCCGGGACGACATCCGCGACGCGGCCCGCGACCACGGGGTCACCGACGACCAACTCCGTGACGCCCGCCGCCACTTGTCGACGGCTGCGGCGCACATCGGGGCGATACTGCGGGCGCCGAGGGCCTGAGGGCGGGCGTCACCGGTCCTCGCCGTCTAACCCGCCTTCGCCTCTCCCCCGCCGTACAGAACACGGATCAGCGACTCGTACGTCACCCCGTGGTCGGCGAGGACCTCGGCGGGGACGCCCGGGCGGACGGTCAGGGCCAGGAGGAGGTGCTCGTCGCCGATGTGGCGGTCGCCGCGGGAGACGGCGGTGCGCAGGGACTGCTCCAGGATGTTCTTGGCGGCCCGGCCGAAGGTGCGGCGCCCGCTCCACCAGCCCCTGTCCTTGCGGTCGCCGGACATCGCCCCGACGCCGTGCACCTCCTCGACCCGGGCGACGATCTCCGACACGTCGATCCCCAGTCCGGCCAGCGCGTCGGCGTCGGCCCGGGAAAGGCCGGCACGCCGCCGAGCCTCGACCACGGCCTCCCGCACCGCCTCCCTGCGCTCGCCGGCCAGCCCGAGCGAGGCCAGCGCGAACGAGGCGCGGCTCGCCTCGCGGTCGAGTACCGCCAGCAGCAGGTGCTCGGCGTCCACGGACTGCGCCCCGGACCGTTCCGCATGCCCCACCGCGCCCTGTACCACCGCGCGGGCGTCCTTCGTGAACCGCTCGAACATCAATGCCTCCCGTACTTCTTGTGCACGGCCTGCCTGCTGACTCCGAGTTCCGCGGCGATCTCCTGCCACGACCAGCCCTGATTGCGCGCACTGCGCACCTGCACCGCCTCCAGTTGCTCCAGCAGCCTGCGCAGCGCGGCGACGGCGCGCAGTCCGACCCGTGGATCGCGGTCGCCCGCGCGCTCGGCGAGATCCGTTGCTTCGGTCATGCTGTCAACTTACGTTGACACGAGAGGGAGTGTCAACCATGGTTGACACGAGTGGCCGTACGAAGACGCGAACGGCGGGCCCGGAGAACCGAGCCCGCCGCACGGCGAAAGGAGCAGCCGGAAACCGTCAGTCGTTGGTGAGCACGATCTTGCCGAACTGCTCCCCGGACGCCATCCGTTCGAAGCCCTCGCGGGCCCGGTCCATCGGCAGTACCTCGTCGATCACGGGACGCACACCGGTGGCGGCGCAGAAGGAGAGCAGGTCCTCGAGTTCGTCCTTGGTGCCCATCGTGGATCCGACGACCTTGAGTTCGAGGAAGAAGATGCGGGTCAGTTCGGCGTGCGAGGGGCGATCGCCGCTCGTGGCACCGGAGATGACCAGCGTGCCGCCCGGGCGCAGGGACTTGATCGAGTGCGACCACGTCGCCGCGCCCACGGTCTCGATGACGGCGTCGACGCGCTGCGGCAGCCGCGCCCCCGACTCCACCGCCTCGACGGCACCGAGTTCGACGGCCCGCTTCCGCTTGGCCTCGTCCCGGCTGGTGGCGAAGACACGCAGCCCCGCCGCCCTGCCGAGCACGATCGCGGCCGTGGCGACACCGCCGCCGGCGCCCTGTACGAGGACCGAGTCGCCGGGCCGTACACCCGCGTTGGTGAAGAGCATGCGGTACGCCGTCAGCCAGGCGGTCGGCAGACAGGCGGCCTCCGCGAAGGAGAGCTCCTTGGGCTTGGGCAGGATGTTCCAGGTCGGCACGGCGACCTGCTCGGCGAACGTCCCCTGGTAGTGCTCGGTGAGGATGGACCGGGGCTCCCTGGGCCCGACGCCGTGACCGCTCTGTCCGATCACGGAGTGCAGGACGACCTCGTTGCCGTCCTCGTCGACACCGGCGGCGTCGCAGCCGAGGATCATCGGCAGTTTGTCCTCGGACAGGCCCACGCCCCTGAGGGACCAGAGGTCGTGGTGGTTGAGGGAGGCGGCCTTGACGTTGACGGTGCTCCAGCCGGGACGGGCCTCGGGAGCCGGACGGTCCCCCAACTCGAGGCCGCCGAGCGGCTGGTCGCGGTCGATTCGAGCGGCGTAGACGGCGAACATGACCTTGACGATAGGCGGCGACTCGGGCCGACGGAACCGAGAGGCCCTGTGACACACGCCCTCTTGTCACGGGCCACCTGCTGATGCCGGGCAGCACTCCCGGCTCGTCCGGCGTTCGAGGACGAGGCCTTTCGGGCCGAAGGGGGTCTGGGGGTACAGCCCGAGGGCCGGCAACCCCCGCCCAAGGGGGAGGTCCACCCCTCAACCACCCGAACGGGTGGGCGGGTGGGTAAAGAAATGGCCCCGCCCAAACGGACGGGGCCATTCAGCCGACGCACACGTCAGCGCCGGGCAACACCCTCGGCCCGAGCCGCCGCCGCAACAGCCGCCGTCACCGCCGGAGCAACCCGCTCGTCGAACGGCGAGGGAATCACGTAGTCCGCAGCGAGGTCGTCACCGACGACCCCCGCCAGCGCCTCGGCCGCCGCGATCTTCATGCCCTCGGTGATCCGGGACGCCCGCACCTGCAGCGCACCCGCGAAGATGCCCGGGAACGCCAGCACGTTGTTGATCTGGTTCGGGAAGTCGGACCGCCCGGTGGCCACGACGGCCGCGTACTTGTGCGCGACGTCGGGGTGCACCTCGGGGTTCGGGTTGGCCATGGCGAACACGAACGCGCCCTCGGCCATCGAGGCGACGGCCTCCTCCGCGACCGTACCGCCGGAGACGCCGATGAAGACGTCCGCGCCCTCCAGAGCCGCCTCGAGCGGCCCGGTGATGCCGGCCTTGTTGGTGAAGGAGGCGAGCTCCCGCTTGACGTCCGTCAGGTCGTCCCGGTCGGCCGACACGATGCCCTTGCGGTCCGCGACGGCGACGTCACCGATGCCGGCCTCGACCAGCATCTTGGCGATGGCGACACCGGCCGCACCCGCGCCGGAGATGACGGCCCGCAGGTCACCGATGGCCCGACCGCTCAGCCGCGCGGCGTTGCGCAGCGCGGCCAGCGTCACGACCGCCGTACCGTGCTGGTCGTCGTGGAAGACCGGGATGTCGAGCCGCTCCTGGAGCTTCCGCTCGATCTCGAAGCACCGCGGTGCCGAGATGTCCTCCAGGTTGACGCCGCCGAAGGACGGCGCGAGCCGCACCACGGTCTCGACGATCTCGTCGACGCCCGTGCAGTCGAGCGCGATCGGGACGGCGTCGACACCGCCGAACTGCTTGAACAGAATCGCCTTGCCCTCCATCACCGGGAGGGAGGCCTCGGGGCCGATGTCCCCGAGTCCGAGCACCGCCGTGCCGTCGGTGACCACGGCCACGACGGACGACTTCCACGTGTAGTCGTGGACGAGTTCCGGCTGCTCGGCGATCGCGCTGCACACCTTCGCGACGCCGGGCGTGTACGCCAGGGACAGGTCGTCCTTGTCACGGACCGGCACGGTGGCCTGCACGGCCATCTTGCCGCCGCGGTGCAGCGCGAACGCCGGATCGAAGGAATCGAGGGGCTCGGCCCCGTCCTGATCCGTATTGCTGTCGCTGCGAGGATTGACGATCTCCGCTGCCACTTTGTTTTACCCCTTAAGTCTTCATTGGTTGAGGGTGGCCACTCCTGGTGAGGGGTGGGCGGGACCGCGCATGCCCGATCTGTTGATGCGTACGGGTCATACGCGACGGGCGCGCCGCACACGCGCCCCGAGCCCCGGATGAGGGGTGTAAAGAACCTTCTTACCGGACGGACCGCACGAGGACGAGTCCATTAAGTGCAAGGTCACATCCCGGCACCCGAAGGTCACGTCTCGGTGACAACAATCGTCACGAAATATGGGGACACGTCCTCGACGATCGCCTGACCAGCACTCAAACAGTGATCAACACCTCGGAGCCCTGGTCCGCATCCCGAGATGCACCGAAGATCTTCCGGCCGGAACGGCGGATTCCCGCAGATGGTCCGGACATGTTGTACCGAACTGGTGCGGTTCGGGGGTCACCCGTTATCCGATTTTGACATCACGGGTCCCCTGAACGGCTCAGTCCGAATGGCAAGATGCCGTAAACCCACGAGGTCGCGACACCCGAAGGTGTGTGTTGTCGTCGACCCATCGGCAACTCCACCCATCCGCCGGAGGAACCCAAAATGACCGCAAGCTCCACCCGTCGTACCACCGCCGCGCACCACCGTTTGGCAGCGGTCGGTGCGATCGCGGTCGCAGGCGCCCTGATCCTCACCGGCTGCGGTGACCAGACGGACAAGGGCAGCAGCAGCTCGGAGTCGGCCTCCTCCTCGGCCCCGCTCGCGAGCAAGCTTCCCGCCGACATCCGCAAGGCGGGTGTCATCAAGGTGGGCTCCGACATCGCGTACCCGCCGGTCGAGTTCATGCAGAACGGCAAGGCCGTCGGCATCGACCCGGACATCGCGGACGCCCTCGGCAAGCAGCTGGGCGTGAAGTTCGAGTTCCAGAACGGCAAGTTCGACAACCTGATCGTTGGCCTGCAGGCCAAGCGCTTCCAGGTGCTCATGTCCGCGATGAGCGACACCAAGGACCGCCAGGACGGCATCGACTCCGACACCGGCAAGAAGGTCGGCAAGGGCGTCGACTTCGTCGACTACTTCACCGCCGGCACCTCGATCCTGGTCCAGAAGGGGAACCCGAAGGGCATCAAGTCCCTCGACGACCTGTGCGGCAAGGTCGTGGCCCTGCAGAAGGGCACCACGTCCGAGGGGATCGCGAAGACGCAGAGCACGAAGTGCACGAAGGACGGCAAGAAGGCCATCAACCTGCAGACCTTCGACACCGACCCCGAGGCCCTGCTCCGTCTGAAGCAGGGCGCGTCCGTCGCCGACCTGAACGACTTCCCGGTGGCGGCGTACAACGCGAAGACCTCCGGTGGCGGCAAGGACTTCGAGGTCACCGGCGACCAGATCGAGGCGGGCCCGTACGGCATCGCCGTCAGCAAGGACGACACCCAGCTGCGCGACGCCCTGCAGGCCGCGATGAGCGCGATCATCGAGAACGGCGACTACACCAAGATCCTGCAGAAGTGGAACGTCACGGACGGCGCGGTGACCGAGGCGAAGATCAACGGCGGTTCCTGAGCCTCGGACGGCACTGAAAGGCAGTCACCGTGACTGACACTGTCGACAAGACTCCGGCGCCCTCCGTGCCGCCGGAGCAGATCAAGGCCATCCCGGTGCGCCACTACGGCCGCTGGGTGGCCGGCGTCGTGGTCATCGCCATCCTGGCGCTGATCGGCGTCGCCTTCTCCAACGCGAACATCAACTACAGCATCATTCCGGACTACCTGTTCGACCCGGGCATCGTGAAGGGCGCCTGGACGACGCTGTACATCTCGGTGCTGGCCATGGTGCTGGGCGTCGCCCTCGGCATCGTCCTCGCCGTGATGCGGCTGTCGTCGAACCCGGTCACCAGCACGGTGTCCTGGTTCTACATCTGGTTCTTCCGGGGCACCCCGGTCCTGGTCCAGCTGCTGCTCTGGTACAACATCTCGCTCGTCTTCCCCGTCCTGAACCTGGGGTTCTACAAGGACGAGATGAACCAGGTGATGACGCCGGTCCTGACGGCCCTGCTCGGCCTCGGCCTGAACGAGGCCGCGTACATGTCGGAGATCGTCCGGGCCGGCATCCAGTCCGTCGACGAGGGCCAGACGGAGGCGTCGCACGCGCTGGGCATGACCCAGGGCAAGACGCTGCGCCGGGTGATCCTGCCGCAGGCCATGCGGGTCATCGTCCCGCCGACCGGCAACGAGTTCATCAACATGCTGAAGACCTCGTCCCTGGCCTACGCGGTCCAGCTCCCCGAGCTGATCAAGAAGGCCACGGACATCTCCAGCACCTCGCTGGCGGTCGTCGAGATGTACTTCGTAGCCTGTATCTGGTACCTGTTCCTGACCACGATCTTCAGCATCGTCCAGTACTACGTCGAACGCCGTTACGCGCGCGGCTCGACGCGCAGCCTGCCGCCGACGCCGCTGCAGAAGATCCGAACGAACATGGCCAAGATGAACCTGTTCTCCGTCTCCAACTGGCAGCGGTGACCCATGAACGCAATGGTGAAGGCCGAGGGCGTCCACAAGTCCTTCGGGGTCTCGCACATCCTCAAGGGCATCGACCTCGAGGTGAACCCGCGCGAGGTGTTCTGCCTGATCGGCCCGTCGGGCTCGGGCAAGTCCACCTTCCTGCGGTGCATCAACCACCTGGAGAAGATCAGCGCCGGCCGGCTCTACGTCGACGGCAACCTGGTCGGCTACCGGCAGAGCGGCGACAAGCTCTACGAGCTCAAGGAGAAGGAGGTCGCGACGCAGCGGCGGGACATCGGCATGGTGTTCCAGCGCTTCAACCTCTTCCCGCACATGACGGCGCTGGAGAACGTCATGGAGGCGCCGGTCCAGGTCAAGCGCGAGTCCAAGGCGGCCGCCCGGGAGCGCGCGGGGCGGTTGCTGGACCGCGTCGGCCTCGGCGACAAGACCGGCCACTACCCGGCCCAGCTCTCCGGCGGTCAGCAGCAGCGTGTCGCCATCGCCCGTGCGCTGGCGATGGAACCCAAGCTGATGCTGTTCGACGAGCCGACCTCCGCCCTCGACCCGGAGCTGGTCGGCGAGGTCCTCGACGTCATGCGGGACCTCGCGGAGGAAGGCATGACGATGATCGTCGTCACCCACGAGATGGGCTTCGCCCGTGAGGTCGGTGACTCGCTGGTGTTCATGGACGACGGCGTGGTGGTCGAGTCCGGCCACCCGCGCGAGGTCCTGACGAACCCGCAGCACGAACGCACCAAGTCGTTCCTGTCGAAGGTCCTGTAAGCGGCACGACGGCGAGGGGCGGTACGGGGATTCCCGTACCGCCCCTTCCTCATGGTCCGTCGACCGGCAGTTACCTGACTGCCAGCAACAACGTGTCCGACGGCGAGCACCACACCGGACGCGCCTCCCCGAACCCCTTCTCCCGCAGTACCCGCGCATGCCAGGCCGCGGACGGCATGTCCCCGTCCGCATGCTCGCCGTAGATCTCGAAGCGGCGGGCGGTCGGACCGGCGAGGACCGGGTCCTCGGCGGCCAGCTGCCACCACTCCGCCCAGTCGAGGGCGCCGTCGCGCTTGGCCTGATCCATGTGGGCGTGGCGCTGGGCGCGCTCGGCCGCGTTGATCCTGGGCGTGGTCTCGTCGATCATGTGGTCGGCGTTCATGAAGACGCCGCCGTGTCGCACGAGTTGCGCGACCTGACCGTAGAGAGCCGCGAGGGGTTCGCTGTGCAGCCAGTGCAGGGCCGTGGCGGTGAGGACGGCGTCGTAGGAGTCGTACGGCAGTCTCGCCGGCCACCCGGCGTCCTTGAGGTCGGCCTCGACGAAGGCGACCCGGGCGTCGCCCTCGAAGGTGCCGCGGGCGATGGCGAGCAGTGCGGGGTCGAGGTCGACTCCGGTGCTCGTCGCCTCCGGGAAGCGGGCCAGCAGCCGGGCCGTGATGCTGCCGGTGCCGCAGGCGAGGTCCAGGACGCGGGGGGCGGTGCCGACGAGCGCCTCGACCATGTCCAGCATGATCCGGAAGCGTTCCTCCCGGTCCGGCATGTACCACTCCTGCTGCCGGTCCCAGCTCTTCTGCCAGGCCTGCCAGTCCGTTCCGGCCGTGGTGGTCATGGAGTCCCCTTTTCTCCGCGCCCGCGTAATACCCTGGGAGCACAGGCAGTCGTTACCCGCTCCCGCCAACGACCATAGAGCGCATCCGTAAGGACTACAAGTGGAACTGGCCTATTACTCGGACTATGCCGTACGACTCGTCAACAGCGAGGAACCGGCCCGGGGCAAGGACTCCCTGACCTCGGTCGAGGCCGTCCGCGACCTGTTCGGCGGCAACCAGTCGGCGGCCCGGCGTGCGACCGACGCCGATGTCACGCGGTTCCGCTCGGTCCGGGCCCGGCTGCGGGCCGTCTTCGAGGCGGCGGACAAGGGCGACGAGACGCTCGCGGTGGACCTGCTGAACTCGCTGCTGCTGGAGTTCCCGGTGAGCCCGCAGATCTCCGGGCACGACTTCCGGGACGACGACGGCCGCCCGCTGTGGCACATGCACCTGGCGGACCACCCGTCGAACGCGACCGCCGGCTACGCGGCCATCGCGGCGATGGGCCTGGCCTTCCACCTGACGGAGTACGGCGTCGACCGGCTGGGCCTGTGCGAGGCGCCCCCGTGCCGCAACGCCTACCTGGACACCTCGACCAACCGCTCCCGGCGCTACTGCTCCGACCGCTGCGCGACCCGCGCCAACGTGGCCGCCTACCGTGCCCGCAAGCGCCTGGAGGCCGACCGGGCGGACAGAACGGGCCTGGCGGCCGACAGCGCCCAGCGCGCGACCGCGAACGGCGAGCGCTGATCGGTCCTCAGCGGCCGGTAGCGGAAGCGCACCTTGCCGAGGACCAGGTCCTCCGGGACGGTCCCGTAGTCGGTGCTGTCGCCGCCCGCGTAGGCGTTGTCACCGAGCACCCACCAGCCGCCCTCGCGGCGCTCCGTCGCGCGCTTGACGACCAGCAGGTCCTGCTGGAAGGGATGCCGCAGGACGACGACGTCACCCGGGCGGATCCGGGCGCCGTACTGGACCACGAGACGGTCCCCGTGGTTGAGCGTGGGCACCATGGACGGCCCGGTCACCTCGGCCACCCCGAAGGGCAGCAGAGCCCTCCCGCGCTCGATGTCCTGCGACAGCTCCGGCATCCCCGGCACCTCCCCGGTCCGTTCCTCCACCAGTCTCAGTCTGACCCTGGACTTTTGTCCTAAGCCCATGGGGGCACTCGCGAAATCGCCTCTCCCAGGGAGTAATGTCGCACCTGAGAAGACGATCACGAGGAAGGAATGCTCCATGCTTTCCCGCCTGTTTGCCCCCAAGGTCAAGGTCAGCGCACACTGCGACCTGCCCTGCGGTGTGTACGACCCGGCCCAGGCCCGCATCGAGGCGGAGTCGGTGAAGGCCGTCCAGGAAAAGATGGCCGGCAACGACGACCCGCACTTCCAGGCTCGCGCCACCGTCATCAAGGAGCAGCGCGCCGAGCTCGCGAAGCACCACGTCTCCGTGCTCTGGAGCGACTACTTCAAGCCCCCGCACTTCGAGAAGTACCCGGAGCTGCACCAGCTGGTCAACGACGCCCTGAAGGCCCTCTCGGCCGCCAAGGCGTCCACCGACCCGGCCACGGGCCAGAAGGCTCTGGACTACATCGCCCAGATCGACAAGATCTTCTGGGAGACCAAGAAGGCCTGACGAACGCCCCGTTCGCGAGAAGGTTCGCGGGGACCGGCGATCGGTGCACCATCGCGGGTCCGAGGGTTCCCTGAAGGGGTCCGACCGGGTTGCCGGGCGGGCCCCTTCGGCGTTCCCGCAGCGGGGACGGGCGGGCCCTCGTCATCGACGGGGGCGGGGTGGCGGGTATCGCCTGGGCGACGGGCGTGCCGGCCGGGCTCGCCGACCGCGGGGTCGACGTCAGCGACGCGGACTTCCTTTCGGCACCTCGGCCGGGTCCGTCGTGGCCGCGCAGATCGGCAGCGGTACGGCGCTGTCCGCGCTGCTGCGGGCCCAGGTGGACCCCGCGCTGCAGAAGGAGGAGCTGAAGCCGCGGGAGGGTGCGCTCACCGCCGTCTTCGAGTTCGCCGAGAAGCTGGACGCCGAGGTCACCGACCCGGTGGAACGGCTGCGCCGGACGGGCGAGATGGCGCTCGCCGCCGAGACCGTGACAGGGGCCGAGCGGCGTTCCGTCATCGAGGGGCGGCTGCCGTCCCACAGCCGGCCGGAGCGCGCGCTGGCCGTGGTCGCGGTGAACGCCGCCACCGGGAAGACCCGGCTCTTCGACCGCGTGGCGGGCGCAGGCCTGGTGGACGCCGTGTCCGCGAGCTGCGCCATCCCGGGCGTCCGGCCCGCCACGACGATCGGCGCCGGCCGTTGCATCGACGGCGGCATCCGTTCCTTCACCAACCTCGATCTCGCGGCGGACCATGCCCGTACGCTCGTGGTCGCCCCGATGCCCGACCCGGTGCTGGAGGCCGACGCGGCCGCGATCGCCGGGCGCGGGGGGGGGCTCGTCGAGGTCGTCGTCCGCGACGAGGACTCCCTCGCCGCCGTCGGGCCGGACCCGCTCCCCGGCGAGCAGGACACCGGCCGGCAACGCCGGTTTCGCCCAGGGGCGGGCGGCGGCACAGACGGTGGCCGCCCTGTGGAACAAGCCCTGGTCCTCCACAGAGCGGCCCACCTCGCACGACGTGCCTAGTGGCCGCCGTGATCGTCCTCCCCGGCCTCCAGCAGCCCCGCCGCCGCACCCACGATCCGTGGGTCCGGGCTGCCGACGACCTCCTCGTCCTTGTCGGCGTAGTCGAAGCGGGCCAGCACACTGCGCATGGCCTCGACGCGGGCCCGCTTCTTGTCGTTGCTCTTCACCACCGTCCACGGCGCGTGCTCGGTGTCCGTCTCGCGGAACATGGCGACCTTGGCCCTGGTGTAGTCGTCCCAGCGGTCGAGGGAGGCCAGGTCCATCGGGCTGAGCTTCCACTGCCGTACGGGATCGACCTGACGGATGGTGAAGCGGGTGCGCTGCTCGCCCTGGGAGACCGAGAACCAGAACTTGATCAGGTCGACGCCGTCGTCCGCGAGCATCCGCTCGAACAGCGGGGCCTGGCGCATGAAGCGCCGGTACTCGTCGTCCGAGCAGAAGCCCATCACGCGCTCCACGCCGGCCCGGTTGTACCAGGAGCGGTCGAACAGCACGATCTCACCCGCGGTCGGCAGGTGTTCGACGTAGCGCTGGAAGTACCACTGGCCGCCCTCGCGCTCCGTCGGCTTCTCCAGCGCCACCACCCGGGCGCCGCGCGGGTTGAGGTGCTCGGTGAAGCGCTTGATGGTGCCGCCCTTGCCGGCCGCGTCCCGTCCCTCGAAGACGACGACGAGCCGGCGCCCCGTCTCCTTGATCCAGCTCTGCAGCTTCAGCAGCTCGATCTGCTGGAGCCGCTTGTGCCAGTCGTACTCCTTGCGCTCCATGCGGTGCGCGTACGGGTAGTTCTCCCGCCAGGTGTCGATCGGGGAGCCGTCCGGGCGGATGAGGACCGGGTCGTCGGGGTCGGTGTAGTCGACCTTCAGCGCGGCCAGTTCGGCCAGCAGGGGCGGCGTCGTCATTCCGTTGTCCTTCCGGTGCTCAGTGGAACTGCGGAACGATCAGATAGATCCCGTACGCCACCACGGCCGCGCACGCGAGGAAGCACAGCGCGGCCTGCGCCATGCCCAGGGAAGAGGTGCCGTCGCCGCCCTCCTTCGCCCCCTCGAAGCGGGCGAGGCCGAGGACCCCGAGGGCGAAGACGACGACCACGGCCACGGTGACGCCGATGCTCACCGCGGTGACCTCGCCGAGTGCGTTCCAGTCGAGACTCATGCTACGAAACTCCCTGAATTCAGGCGGCCGTGCCGACGCTGGCCGGCGGTGCGGTGCGGACGGTGACCTCGTGGCCGTCGTTGACGTTGTGCGCGTGCACCGGGTTGCGGCGCGAGACGACGACGATGCCCGCGGCGACCGCGGCACCCACCAGCGCGACGACGACCGTGCCGAGGTTGCCGCCGTGCTTGACCACGCTCGCGGAGACACCGCCGACCAGCGCGGCCGCCGGCAGCGTGATCAGCCAGGCGGCGACCATGCGGCCCGCGACGCCCCAGCGGACCTCCGCGAGGCGCCGGCCGAGGCCCGCGCCGAGGATGGAGCCGGAGGCGACCTGCGTGGTGGACAGGGCGAAGCCCAGGTGCGCGGACGTGAGGATCACCGTCGTGGAGGCCGTCTCCGCGGCGAAGCCCTGCGGGGACTGGATCTCGGTCAGGCCCTTGCCCATGGTGCGGATGATCCGCCAGCCGCCGAGGTAGGTGCCGAGGCCGATGGCGAGACCGGCCGAGGCGATCACCCACACCGGCGGGCCGGCGTCATGGCCGAGGGCGCCCGCGGAGATCAGGGTCAGCGTGATGATGCCCATGGTCTTCTGCGCGTCGTTGGTGCCGTGCGCGAGCGAGACCAGCGAGGCCGAGGCGATCTGGCCGAGCCGGAAGCCCTTGGTGACGGACTTCTTGCGGCCGCGGGCGGTGAGCTTGTACGCGAGGTAGGTGGCGATCAGGGCCGCGACGCCGGCCACGACCGGCGAGGCCACCGCCGGGATCAGTACCTTCTCGACAACCTTGTCGAAGTGCACCCCGTCGGAACCCGCGCCGACCCAGACGGCGCCGATCAGCCCGCCGAACAGGGCGTGCGAGGAGCTCGAGGGCAGTCCGACCAGCCAGGTCAGCAGATTCCACAGAATCGCCCCGACCAGTCCGGCGAAGATCATTCCCGGACTGACGAGTGTGTCGTCGACGATGCCGCCCGAGATCGTCTTGGCGACTTCCGTCGACAGGAAGGCCCCGACGATGTTGAGGACTCCGCTGATGAGCACCGCCGTTCTGGGCTTGAGTGCGCCGGTGGCGATGGAGGTGGCCATCGCATTCGCGGTGTCGTGGAATCCGTTGGTGAAGTCGAAGGCCAGGGCCGTGACGATGACGACCGCCACGAGGAACGTGATGTGGTCCATCGCCCCATGGGAACAAGCGCTTTCATACGCCAGGCGAACTCAAGGCAAAGGCCACTCCAGGTTCACGCGCCCGGCCGGTGAGGATCGTGCGATCCTGACATGGTGAATCGTGAGGATCTGGTACGCCTGCGACAGGCACGCGACCGTATGGACCGCGAGTACGCCGAACCCCTGGATGTTGCCGCCCTCGCGAGCACGGCCCTGATGTCGCCGGGCCACTTCCAGCGCAGCTTCCGCGCCGCCTACGGCGAGACCCCGTACGGCTACCTCATGACCCGCCGGATCGAGCGCGCCAAGACACTGCTGCGCCGCGGCGACCTCACGGTCACCGAAGTCTGCATGGCGGTCGGCTGTACCTCTCTCGGCTCCTTCAGCGCCCGCTTCACCGAGCTGGTGGGCGAGACGCCGAGCTCCTACCGGGCCCGCTCGCACGAGGAGAGCGCCGAGATCCCGCCCTGCGTGGCGCGGGCGTACACACGCCCGAGACGGACGTAACGCCGGTACTGACCTTAGGTTGGACCCATGGACCTGAAACTGCACAACTGTTTCATCGCCGTCGACGACCACGACAAGGCTGTCACCTTCTACTGCGACGTCCTGGGCCTGGAGATCCGCAACGACGTCAAGTACGAGGGGATGCGGTGGGTGACCGTCGGGTCGCCGCTGCAACCGGACGTGTCGATCGTCCTGGAGCCGCCCGCGGCCAACCCCGACCTCTCCCCGGCCGACCGCGAGGCAATGGAGCAACTGCTGGCCAAGGGCATGCTGCGCGGGGTCAACTTCACCACCGAGGACTGCGACGCCCTCTTCGCCCGCGTCCGGGAATCCGGCGCCGAGGTGATCCAGGAACCGACGGACATGCCGTACGGAGTGCGTGACTGCGCGTTCCGGGACCCGGCGGGGAACATGTTGCGGTTCATGGAGCGGAAGGGATGAGCCGACAGGTCCTGTGGACCTACGCGTTCATGGACCGGCCGTACGAACTCTTCGGGCCCGCCTGCGAGTTCTGGACGGCCGTCACGGACACGCGGCTCTCCGAACTCCGGGGCGACAACAAGGAGTTCACGACCCTCCTGCACGACGGCGCCGACGCCTGCGTCAAGGTGCAGGGGGTCTCCTCGGGTCCGGGCGGTGCGCATCTCGACTTCCCCGTGGACGACGTACGGGAATTCGTGCGGTCGGCGCTGCGGCTCGGCGCGGAGGTGGTCGCCGATCACGGGACTTGGGCCGTACTGCGGTCGCCCGCAGGGCAGTTGTTCTGCACCATGCCGTGGCGCGGGGAGGCGACGCGCCCGGCCGTCGTGCACGGCAGCCGCCTCGACCAGGTGTGCGTCGACGCCGCGCCTTCCGCCTTCGAGGCCGAAGTCGCCTTCTGGGGCGGCCTGTTGCCGGAGTGGCACTCCCGGCCGGGCTCGCTCCCCGAGTTCCACGTGGTGGAGCCGCCGCCCGGCCTCCCGGTCCGCATCCTCCTCCAACGGCTCGGCGAGGAACGGGAGACGACCGCCCACCTGGACGTCGCCTGCGCCGACATCGAGGCGACCAGGGCCCGACACGAGCTGCTGGGCGCCGAGTTCGTGGCCCGGCACTCCGGCTGGACGGTGATGCGCGACCCGGCGGGCGGCACGTACTGCCTGACGGGGCGCGATCCGGAGACGGGCGGACGGATCAGCCGTCCTTGATCACGCAGGCGAAGGAGAACGGACCGTCGGTGGGGGTGGGCGTCGGGACCGGGCACTCCGTGCTCTCGTACCGCCCGGCCGACGGGGACGGGCTCGGGTCCGCGTTCTCCCAGCGGGCCGGCGGCCGCGGCTCCGTGGAGTCCTGCAGCCACAGCGTGAGCAGCCCCCCGACGGCCACCGCGACCACCCACACCGCCACGGCCCATCGCCACACCCGGCGGCGCGGTAAGCCGCTCACGCCGTCCACGGTTCCACGTCGACCACGGCCGCCACCGGGATCGGCCCGTACACGTGCGGGAACTCCTCCCCGCCGGGCTTGTTGGACTCGTACTTCAGCGGGGCGTTCAGGCGGTCCGGGTCGATGACCAGGACCACCAGGTCGTCCAGGCCGGCGAAGAAACGGTCGGCGGTCCCCGGGAGCTGGGTGCGGGTCGAGCAGTGGATGAAGCCCTCCTCCTGGAGGGTGCGGCCGCGGGTCGAGATCTCGTACGTGCCCTTCGCGCGGGCGGCGTCCCAGAGGGCGCGTTCGGTGATGTGCAGGATGTGATCGGCCATGAGGGCAGGTTACGGCCTCAGCCGTGCCGCCCGCCCCTGCAGATAGCGCTGCTCGGGGAGGCTCAGGGTCTTCGCGGCCGCCGCCTCGTAGGCGGTCCGGGCCTCGTCGTGGGCGCCGGCGCGCTCCAGGAGGTGGCCGCGCACCGCGTCAAGGCGGTGGCCCAACTCCGGCTCCAGCAGGGCGAGTTCCGCAAGGCCCGCCTCCGGTCCGTCGACCATGGCGAGGGCCACGGCACGGTTGAGGCGCTCGACGGGGCCGGGGACCTGGCGGACCAGCACCTCGTACAGGCCGAGGATCTCCTGCCAGTCGGTCGCCTCCGCGGACGGCGCCTCGTCGTGCACGGCGGCGATGGCGGCCCGCAGCTGGTAGGGGCCCGCACGGCCCCGCGCCAGCGCCCGGGTGACCAGCGCGACCCCCTCCTCGATCGCGGCCTTGTCCCAGCGGTCGCGGTCCTGTTCGTCGAGCGGCACTAGCTCGCCGTGCGGACCGGTGCGCGCGTCGCGGCGGGCGTCGGTGAGCAGCATCAGGGCCAGCAGCCCGGCCACCTCGCCGTCGTCGGGGAGGAGGCGCCGGACGGTACGGGTCAGCCGGATCGCCTCTCCGGCCAGGTCGCGGCGCTGCAGGCTGGTGCCGGACGTGGCCGTGTAGCCCTCGTTGAAGATCAGGTAGAGCGTGTGCAGGACGGCGGGCAGGCGTTGCTCCCAGTTGTCCGGGCGCCCGAAGCGCACGCCCCGCACCTTCTGCTTGGCCCGGCTGATGCGCTGCGCCATCGTCGCCTCGGGGACCAGGTACGCGCGGGCGATCTCGGCCGTCGTCAGACCGCCGACCGCGCGCAGGGTCAGCGCGATCTGCCCGGGCGGGGTGAGGTCGGGGTGGCAGCACAGGAAGAGGAGCGTGAGCGTGTCGTCCTCGCGGGGCGCGCGATCGGGCCCGGACGCGAGACGCGAGGTGAGCGCCGCGGCCTTCTCCTCCCGCGCCCGCCGCGCCTCCTCGGACCGCAGCGCGTCGGTCAGCCGCCGCGAGGCCACCCTGATCAGCCAGCCGCGCGGGTTGTCCGGAACCCCGGCCGAGGGCCACTGCCCGGCCGCGGCCAGCAGCGCCTCCTGTACGGCGTCCTCGGCGGCGTCGAAGTGGCCGTACCGCCTGACCAGCGCACCGAGGACCTGCGGCGCGTGCAGGCGCAGCAGGTCCTCGGTCTCGGCGGTGGGGCCCACGGAGTGCTCAGACGTCCGCGGAAGGGTCACCGATGGGCCGGATCACCACGGGGTAGTTGGTGGCCCCGGCGGGCTGGGGGCACTCGAGGATGCGCTCGGCGATCTCCGTGACACGCTCCAGGCTCGCGCAGTCCAGGACCCAGTAGCCGGCCAGCAGCTCCTTGGTCTCGCTGTACGGGCCGTCGGTGATCACGGGCTTTCCGTCGTCGCCGAGGCCGACCAGCCGGGCCTTCGCCGGTTCGGTCAGGCCCTGTCCGTCTAGCATCTCGCCGGTCTCCGCGAGGTCGTCGTTGAGAGCGCCCATGAAGGCGTACATGGCCTGGACGTCCTCCTGGCTCCAGGCCGGGGAGGTCGCGTTGGCCCTGCCCTGCATGCCCTCGTAGTCCGCCTGCGTGCACTGCACCATGACCAGGTACTTCATGACTTGGCTCCTTCGGCTCTCACCGCCCTCGGTGGGCGGCTCTCACGGGGGACGTCGGAGCCGGGCCGAGATTCTCGACACCGGATTCGGGGAAATTTCGATGCGGTCTTCAGGATCTTCTCGGCGCGGGGTTCAGGATGTCTGCGCGGGCGTCTCGCCGGGCTCCTCGTCGGGCGCGGTCACCTCGGGCGCGGCGCCCTCGGAGACGTACGCCTCGCACTGGGGGTTGCGGCAGGGGCCCGCCACCCACAGCGGGACCCACGCGCCCAGGGTCTTGTGGCGCTTGACGACCGTTTCCACGGGCTGTCCGCAGGCCGGACAGACGTGTTCTGAGCTGTCCATGCCCTCAGCGTAGGCCGGTCACCGCTTGCGCGCGTACGTACGGACGAGTACGCCGTTGCCGAAGGCGCGCGGGGCCACGTATGCCTGACTGCTTGCGGACGTGGGGCGCGATGGTCTCCGGGTACGTCGAGGTCACACAGCCGGAACGCCTCGTCCAGGTCGGCCCGCCCAAGGCGGCCCCTTTCGGCAGCGCCCTGAAGGGGCGCGGGGCTGTGTTCGATATGCGGCTACCGCCACGTGCGTGCGACCAGCCGCGATGGCGCCGCAGACGATCGGCGGCACATCGCGGCGCTGACCGGGCGGAACGCCTAGTGCGTGCGGGGTTCGCGCCACATCGGCCAGATCCGCGGGCCGTCGGGGAGGTCGAGGGGCGTGCCGGTGAGTTCGAAGCCGAGCCGCTCGTACAGCGCGCGGCTGCGGGCGTTGCTGGCCTCCAGATAGGTGGACACGTTCTCGCGGTCGCAGCGGTCGAGGACGTGCTGGACGAGCGCGGTGCCGAGCCCCTCGCCCTGGCGGTCGGGCGTGACGGCGATCATCCACAGGTACTCGTGCGCGCGCCCGACGGGATGGATGCCCGCGGTCAGCCGGCCGATCAGCTCGACGCGCTCGTTCTCCGGATCCACGGCGGCACGGAGCTGAGCGGGGCCGTCGTCCTCGGGCTCGTGCTCTTCGGCCGGTACCGGCAACCACAGCGCGCACGCCGTCCCGTCCTCGGTGACATCGATACGGCCCTCGGCGAGCACGATCTCCGTGAAGGCGGCCATCAGCCTGTGGTGGGTCGTGCGGCGGTACTCGTCACCGGGAAAGACCCAGCCGCTGACCGGATCGTCCTGGAAGGCCTCGTCCAGCAGCCGCACGACCAGCTCCCGGTCACTCTCGCCCGCCGTCCGGATCGCCACACCCATCTGCCGCCCTCTCGTCCCAAACGACCTCGGCTGTACGGCTGTTGAGCCTATACGGGACTGTCCGGTGAACCGAGCCACAAAAAGGGGCGGGCCCCGCACACCGTGGGGATGTGCGGGACCCACCGGGCCGGAGCCAGGGCGGCCGTGCGGGGTCAGGAGCCGCGGCCGCCCCGGTGGCTCCGGGGTCTGTTGAGTACAGCGGTCAACTGGCGCGACGCGTCACGAACTCCGCCAGCGCGAGCAGCCCGCCCGCCGCCTCCGGGTCCGGAACCGCGCGGGCCAGCTCCTGCATCGCGCGGGCCATCCGGTCGGCGGCCTGGACCTGAGCCCAGTCCCGCCCACCGGCCTGCTCCACGGCGAGAGCGGTGCGCGCGATCGACTCCGCGTCCTCCTTGTCGTACGGCATTTCGTACAGGGCGGCCAGTTCGCCGGCCGCCGGTGTGCCCGAGGTAAGCGCGGCGACCACCGGCAGGGACTTCTTGCGGGCCGCCAGATCGGCGCCGGCCGGTTTGCCGGTGCGGCTCGGGTCGCCCCATATGCCGATCACGTCGTCGATGAGCTGGAAGGCGAGCCCGGCCTCGCGGCCGAAGGCGTCCAGCGCCTCGACGTCCTCGGCGGGCGCCCCCGCGTACAGCGCGCCCAGCGCGCAGGCGCACCCCAGCAGCGCACCCGTCTTCGCCTCGGCCATGGCCAGCACCTCGTCGAGGGTGACCTCGCCGGGGCCGAGCCGCTCCATCGCGGTGTCCGCGTGCTGCCCCGCGCACAGCTCGACGATGCAGGCCGCGAGCCGGGCACCGGCCGCCGCGGACGCCGGGTGCGGGTCCTCGGCGAGCATCCCCAGGGCCAGCGCCTGCAGGGCGTCCCCGGCGAGGATCGCGTCGGCGTCGCCGAACACGGTCCACGCGGTGGGCCGGTGCCGCCGGGTGGTGTCCCGGTCCATCACGTCGTCGTGCAGCAGTGTGAAGTTGTGGACCAGCTCCACCGCCGCGGCCGCCCGCACCGCCGCCTCGCGCGCTCCCGGTCCGCCGAGCGCGGCGGCCGCGGTGAGGACCAGCGCGGGGCGGATCGCCTTGCCGGCGTTGCCCGCCGCCGGAGTGCCGTCCGCGTGCTCCCAGCCGAAGTGGTACAGCGCGATCCGGCGCATGGAACCGGGCAACGAGTCGACCGCGGCGCGCAGTTCGGGGTCGACACACGCCCGGGTGCGGTCCAGGATCGCCGCCGCCTCGTGCCCGTCCAGCGGCCCCGCCCCGGTGGAACGTTGCTTCGTGTCCGTCATGAACTCGGCCATGGGATCCCCCTCGGTCAGTCCGCGGACGGTGGCGCTTCCGCTGCTGGGCGCATATGACCGGGGTGTACCCGCCCCGGTGGGCGGGGACACGGCTCCGAGGTGCAGAAACGTCACCTCCAACGACCGATCTCGACGTTCTCCAGGACGCCGAGGGCGTCCGGCACGAGCACAGCGGCCGAGTAGTACGCCGTCACGAGGTACTTGATGATCGCCTGTTCGTTGATGCCCATGAAGCGCACGGACAGGCTCGGCTCGATCTCGTCCGGGATGCCTGCCTGCTGCAGTCCGACGACACCCTGCTCGGCCTCCCCGGTGCGCATCGCGATGATCGAGCTCGTACGGGACTCGCTCACCGGGATCTTGTTGCACGGGTAGATCGGCACACCGCGCCAGGTCGGGATGCGGTTGCCCGCCACCTCGATGGTCTCGGGGACCAGACCGCGCTTGTTGAGCTCGCGGCCGATCGCGGAGATCGCGCGCGGGTGGGCGAGCAGCAGCTTGGTGCCGCGGCGCCGGCTGAGCAGCTCGTCCAGGTCGTCGGGGCTGGGCACGCCGTCGTGCGGCTGGAGCCGCTGGTCGTACTCGCAGTTGTGGAGCAGCCCGAACTCGCGGTTGTTGACCAGCTCGTGCTCCTGGCGCTCCTTCAACGCCTCGACGGTGAGCCTGAGTTGCTGCTCGGTCTGGTTCATCGGCTGGTTGTAGAGGTCGGCCACGCGCGAGTGGATGCGCAGCACGGTCTGGGCGATGCTCAGTTCGTACTCGCGGGGCCTGGCCTCGTAGTCGACGAAGGTGTGCGGAATGTCGGGCTCGCCGCTGTGCCCCGCGGCGAGGTCGACCTCCTTCTCGCCGAACTTGTTGGTGCGCTGCTGCGGAATCGAGCGCAGCTGCTGGAGGTGCTCGCGCAGGGAGTCGGAGCGCTCCGCGACCTGGTCGACGTCCTGACGGGACAGCACGAGCACCGTACACGCGGTGTCCGCGCGGGCCGTGTACTCCCAGATGGCGTCCGGGTCAAGCAGGGCCGCATCGCCGAAGTAGGCGCCGTCGGCGAGCACCCCGAGGACCGCGTCGTCGCCGTACGGGCCCGTGCCGACCTTCTCGACCCTGCCGTGCGCCAGCAGGTGCACCTCGTCGGTCCGGCTGCCGAACGAGGCGATCACGGACCCCGGCGCGAACTCCTGCTGCCGGCAGCGCTGGGCGAGCTCCGAGAGCACCTCCTCGTCCTCGTACGAGCGCAGGGCGGGAAGCTCGCCGAGCTCGGCGGGGATGACCTCGACCCGGTCGCCGGTCTTCACGAACGTGATGCGGCCGTCCCCGACGGCGTAGGTCAGGCGCCGGTTCACCCGGTACGTGCCGCCCTGGACGTTCACCCACGGCAGCATGCGCAGCAGCCAGCGCGAGCTGATCTCCTGCATCTGGGGTGCGGACTTGGTCGTGGTGGCCAGGTTCCGTGCGGCAGCGGTGCCGAGACTCTGCTGCGGCTTGCCCTGCTCCGTACGGACCTCTTCGCCTACCGACATATGAGAACTGCCCTCCCGGTCATACAGCCGGCGCCCGACTGCGCGGCTGCGTCGATCTCCACGAGTAAGCCTCCCATCACGGAGCGTGTCGGTGCTATTACACGAAAGAGGGGGAATGGATCACTCCCGGCTGGGCAGATACGCGAATTCTGTCCAGCCGACGGGGTGTCCGGATCGAGCCACCCACCACCCGAACCATGTGTAATCGGCCATGCACTGTCGGTAAGACCTACGACACGAGGGGCCGCGCACGGCGGCCGCCGGCACGGCACGAAGGAGGCGGTCATGGCCTCACCCATGTCCGCGGACAGTTTCCTGGAGGGGCTCAGGGCGGAGGGCCTGACGGTCGTCGAGGTGGGCGACTGGGAGCACCACAACCGCAACCACAAGGGGCCGTGGGGCCCGGTCCACGGCGTGATGATCCACCACACGGTGACGAGCGGCAGCGAACGCACCGTCCAGATCTGCCGGGACGGCTACACGGGCCTGCCCGGCCCCCTCTGCCACGGCGTCATCACCAAGGACGGCACGGTCCACCTGGTCGGCTACGGCCGCGCCAACCACGCGGGCCTCGGCGACGACGACGTGCTGCGCGCGGTGATCGCCGAGAAGGCGCTTCCGCCGGACAACGAGGCGAACACCGACGGCAACCGGCACTTCTACGGCTTCGAGTGCGAGAACCTCGGCGACGGCGAGGACCCCTGGCCGGCCGCCCAGCTGGAGGCCATCGAGAAGGCCGCCGCGGCGGTGTGCCGGCACCACGGCTGGACGGAGCGGTCGGTCATCGGCCACCTGGAGTGGCAGCCGGGCAAGGTGGACCCGCGTGGGTTCACGATGGCGTCGATGCGGGAGCGGATCCGGGAGCGCCTGAAGTGAGGCCCCCGGTCACAATGGCCGGGTGACCGGCCTCGACACCCTGCACCCCCGGCTGCCCTCCCCCTTGCAGGAACTGCCGGACGACCGCTTCGCACGCCACGGCATCCGTCTCCTCCTCAAGCGCGACGACCTGATCCACCCGGAGCTGATCGGCAACAAGTGGCGCAAGCTGGCGCCGAACCTCACCGCCGCGACCGGCCGTACCGTCGTCACCTTCGGCGGCGCGTACTCCAACCATCTGCGCGCCACGGCCGCCGCGGGCCGCCTCCTCGGGCTGCCCACGGTGGGCGTGGTGCGCGGCCAGGAGCTGGCCGACCGTCCGCTCAACCCCTCGCTGGCCCGGTGCGCGGCCGACGGCATGCGGCTGCACTTCGTCGACAGGTCGACGTACCGCCGCAAGGCCGAAGCCGACACCCTCGCGCGCGTGCTGCGCGACGTCGGCACCGAGCACGCGTACGTCGTCCCCGAGGGCGGCAGCAACGCCGAGGCCGTACGCGGCTGCCGGGCCCTGGGCGAGGAGCTGCGCGGCGAGGCCGACGTCGTCGCCCTGGCCTGCGGTACCGGCGGCACGCTCGCCGGGCTGGCCGCCGGGCTCGCCCCCGACCAGCGCGCCCTGGGCGTACCGGTCCTCAAGGGCGGCTTCCTGACCGCCGACATAGAGGGCCTCCAGAAGGAGGCGTTCGGCGGCCGTATCGGCGACTGGAGCCTCGACGACCGCTTCCATTTCGGCGGCTATGCGCGCGTGCCCTACGAACTCGACGCCTTCGCCGAGGACTTCGAGCAGCGTCATGGGGTGCCGGTCGAGCGTCTGTATGTCGCCAAGTTGCTGTACGGACTTGTCGCCCTGGCCGAAGAGGGAGCTCTTGCGCGCGGGACGACGGTGGCGGCCGTCGTCACCGGGCGCCCGTTTCCTCAGGAGCCGTCCGCCGTCTCCCGGTAGGCCGCCGCCTCCTCCAGGTCCAGCCTGCGCAGCAGCGTCCGCAGCATCTCGTCGTCGATGTAGCGGCCGTCCCGCAGCCTGACGAACATCGCGCGCTCGGCGCCGATCATCTCCCGGGACAGACGGCGGTAGGTGTCGTCGACGGATTCACCGGTGACCGGGTTGGTCTGGCCGAGGCGTTCCCAGACGGCGTTGCGGCGGCGCTCCAGGACCTGGCGCAGACGGTCGGCGAGGGGCGGCGGAAGGGCGTTGCGCTCGTCGTCGAGGAGTTCGTCCAGGCGCTGCTCGGCGACCCGGGAGGCCTGCGCCTGGGCGTTGGCCTCCGCGAGCGTCTCGGCCTGCGCGTCCCGGGCGGGGAAGTTCAGCAGACGGATCACCGGTGCCAGGGTGAGCCCCTGCACCACCAGCGTCCCGATGACCGTCGTGAAGGTCAAGAACAGGATGAGGTTGCGCTGCGGAAAGGGCTCGCCGCCGTGCACGGTGAGCGGGATCGAGAAGGCGATGGCCAGCGAGACGACGCCCCGCATGGCCGCCCAGGACGTCACGATCGGCCCTCTCCAGGTGGGGTTGGCCTCGCGTTCCCTGATCCGCGCGGACAGTATGCGGGGCAAGAACGTCCCCGGGTACACCCACACGAACCGGGTCACCACGACCACCAGGAAGACGGCGACCGCGTACCAGGCGGCGTCCACGCCCTCGTAGTCCCCGAGGCCCTTGAGGACGACCTGCAGCTGCAGTCCGATGAGGGCGAACACCGCCGACTCGAGGACGAAGGCGACCACCTTCCACACCGCGTCCTCCTGGAGGCGGGTGGCGAAATCGACCTCCCACGCGCGGTGTCCGAGATAGAGGGCCACGACCACGACCGCGAGGACTCCGGAGGCGTGCACCTGCTCGGCGACGGCGTAGGCGACGAACGGGATCAGCAGCGACATGGTGTTCTGCAGCAGCGCCTCCTTCACGTGCGTGCGCAGCCAGTGGATCGGCAGCATCAGCACCAGCCCGACCGCGACGCCGCCGAACGCCGCCAGCAGGAACTCGCCGATCCCGCCGATCCAGGAGGCGCCCTCGCCGACCGCGGCCGCGACGGCGACCCGGTACGCGGTGATCGCGGTCGCGTCGTTCAGCAGCGACTCGCCCTGCAGGATCGTGGTGATCCGCGAGGGCAGCCCCACCCGCCGGGCGACCGCCGCCGCCGCGACCGCGTCCGTGGGCGCCACCACCGCGCCCAGTGCCAGCGCCGCGGGCAGCGGCAGCCCCGGCACGATCAGATAGGCGGCCCAGCCGACCACGAAGGTCGCGAAGAGCACGTAGCCCACCGACAGCAGCGCCACCGGCCGCATCGAGGCCCGCAGATCGAGGTACGAGCTCTCGACGGCCTCCTTGTGCAGCAGCGGGGGCAGCACGAGCGGCAGCACGATGTCCGGGTCGAGGGTGTAGTCCGGCACCCCGGGGACGTACGAGGCGGCGAGTCCCACCGCGACGAGCAGCAGCGGGGCCGGCACCGGGGTGCGCCGGGCGGCCGCCGCGATCGCGGTGCTGGCCGCCACCAGCAACAGCAGTGGCATCACGTCCATGACCCTCGCCCACCCTCGTTTTTCCGCGCGGCCATCCGCACACCCGTCGTAATCTGGCAATCATGAAACAGTGCACGCATGCCGACGCGCTGCCGCTCCCGGAACCCGGTCCGCTGACCGAGACATGTCCGGAGTGCCTGGCGCAGGGAACGCACCCGGTACAACTGCGGCTGTGCCTCGCCTGCGGCCACGTCGGCTGCTGCGACTCCTCGCCGGGACGGCACGCCACAGAGCACCACAAGGACTCAGGACACCCGATCATGCGCACGTTCGAGCCCGGCGAGAACTGGCGATGGTGCTTCGTGGACCACGTTCTCGTGTGACCCTGGACGACCGGGGGACGACCCACGATCCGGACGGTTCGACCGTCTGACGTCTGGGTACGTCAACCCGGCGCGCGTTCTTCCCAATTGGAGCCGCAGACCCCTAGACACGGAGCGTATCCACAGGTTTACTGTGAGTGACGGCAAGGGGTTGGGGTCCTGGGGACAGGAAAGTTGAGAGCGCGATAGCGTCACCGCTGAACCACACATCGCGTTACCCCGGGGGGCAACCCTCGGCCCCGAAAAGCTTGTACCACCTTGGAGGTGAGGGTGTCCCAGATCGCAGGCGAGCCCGCGACCCAGGACTTCGTGGAAGTCCGGCTGCCGGCCGCGGGTGCCTACCTGTCGGTGCTGCGTACGGCGACTGCCGGCCTCGCGGCCCGTTTGGACTTCACCCTCGACGAGATCGAGGACCTGCGCATCGCGGTGGACGAGGCCTGCGCGATCCTGCTCCAGCAGGCCGTGCCCGGCTCGGTGCTCAGCTGTGTCTTCCGGCTCGTCGACGACTCTCTCGAGGTCACCGTCTCGGCGCCGACCACCGACGGCCATGCCCCCTCGCGGGACACCTTCGCCTGGACCGTCCTGTCCGCTCTCGCGGGCAAGGTCTCCTCCGCCGTGGACAAGGACAAAACCGTTTCGATCAGCCTCTACAAACAGCGCGGCGCGGGACCCGGGCCGGCGTGAGGACAGGGGACGGGCCGGTGCGTGACGAAGAGCGCGGCACACGGGAGCTGCCGGCCGAGGGCACAGGCGGGTCCCGACGCACGGAGGATGCCGTCGGCACCGACGGCATGGCGGGCATCCCCGAGCAGGCCCGGCCGCACCCGGAGGACGACTCCACGGAGGCCGGCCTCCTGGACGACGGGCAGTGGGAACGGGAAGGCGCCGTGCAGAGCACCCCTCTGGACGGACGGAACGGGGTCACCCCGGTCCGAGCGGAGGCTAGGGCTCGGAGAAGGGCGACGGGCGGGACGATGAGCGAGCACGAGCGAAACGCCGAGGGCGACGGCCAGGACGCGCCGAGCGTGCAGCAGGCCACTCAGCACGACGCGGCACAGGACCGCAGCGGGGCGCGCGCCATGTTCGTCGAGCTGCGGGAGCTGAAGGACGGCAGCGCGGAGTACGCGGAGCTGCGCAACAAGCTGGTCCGTATGCACCTGCCGCTCGTCGAGCACCTCGCGCGCCGCTTCCGCAACCGCGGCGAGCCGCTGGACGACCTCACCCAGGTCGCCACCATCGGCCTGATCAAGTCGGTCGACCGCTTCGACCCGGACCGCGGCGTCGAGTTCTCGACGTACGCGACCCCGACGGTCGTCGGCGAGATCAAGCGGCACTTCCGCGACAAGGGCTGGGCGGTCCGCGTGCCCCGGCGCCTGCAGGAGCTGCGCCTCGCGCTCACCACGGCGACCGCGGAGCTCTCCCAGCAGCACGGCCGCTCCCCCACGGTCCACGAGCTCGCCGAGAAGCTGGCGATCTCGGAGGAGGAGGTCCTGGAGGGCCTGGAGTCGGCCAACGCGTACTCCACGCTGTCCCTGGACGTCCCCGACACTGACGACGAGTCCCCGGCCGTCGCCGACACCCTGGGCGCCGAGGACGAGGCCCTGGAGGGCGTCGAGTACCGCGAGTCCCTCAAGCCGCTCCTGGAGGATCTCCCGCCGCGCGAGAAGCGGATCCTGCTGCTGCGTTTCTTCGGCAACATGACCCAGTCGCAGATCGCGCAGGAGGTCGGCATCTCCCAGATGCACGTCTCCCGCCTGCTGGCCCGCACCCTGGCCCAGCTGCGCGAGAAGCTCCTGGTCGAGGAGTAGACCGCAGCTCTACGGCCACTGCGGCGCCGTACGAACTAGTGCTTGCCGTCCTGTGCGCGACCCGGTCCCTTGATCCCGAGGGCCTGGGTCGTCGCCGGATTGACCAGCAGCACCAGGGACGCGACGGCCACGACCGCCAGCGCGATCCCCGCCGGAATCGCCACACTGTCGGCCTGCAGCAGGTTGTAGGCCACCGGCAGCGCCATGATCTGCGTGATGACGGCCGGGCCGCGGCTCCAGCTCTTCTGCCCCAGCAGCCCGCGCGCGGCCAGCAGCGGCAGCAGGGCGAGGACGATCAGCGTGATGCCGCCGGTGACGGCGGACCCGCGGTCGTCCGGGTCTCCTCCGAGGCCCTCCACGAGCATCCAGACTCCGCCGGCGAGCAGCGCGATCCCTTCCAGCGCGGCGAGCGCGGCGGCGTACGTCAGACGGCGCGGGCGGGCGCCGGTGTCTTCCTCGGTGGCGGGGGTCTGCTCACTGGTCACCCCTGAAGGGTAGCCCTGGGCAGCTGACGGCCGGCCGGGGACGCAGGCCCCCGCGGCGGGGTTGAGCCGGGTCCCCGTGGTGAGACTCACGCCCCGCCTCTTACCTGATCCCTACCTCGGCCTGTGCCCGGTACCACCCAGTAGGTACGCTGCAACCCATGCGTGCACTTCTCGTGGCCAACCCGGCAGCTACCACCACAAGCGCACGTACGCGCGACGTCCTGATCCACGCCCTCGCGAGCGAGATGAAACTCGAGGCGGTCACCACCGAGTACCGCGGCCACGCACGCGACCTGGGCCGGCAGGCGGCGGAGAGCGAGGACATCGACCTGGTCGTGGCCCTCGGCGGCGACGGCACGGTCAACGAGGTGGTCAACGGCCTGCTGCACGCAGGCCCGAATCCGGAGGGCCTCCCCCGCCTCGCCGTGGTCCCAGGCGGCTCCACCAACGTCTTCGCCCGCGCCCTGGGCCTGCCGAACGACGCCGTGGAGGCGACCGGCGCACTTCTGGACGCCCTGCGCGAGGGCAGTGAGCGCACGGTCGGCATGGGCATAGCCGCGGGCACCCCGGGCACCGAGGACGAGGCGGTGCCGGCGCGCTGGTTCACCTTCTGCGCGGGGCTCGGCTTCGACGCGGGCGTGGTCGGCCGGGTCGAACAGCAGCGTGAGCAGGGCAAGAAATCCACACACGCCCTTTACCTGCGCCAGGTCGCACGGCAGTTCCTGCAGGAGCCCAACCGGCGGCACGGCACGATCACCCTGGAGCGGCCCGGCGAGGAGCCGGTGACCGACCTGGTGATGTCCATAATCTGCAACACGTCCCCCTGGACGTATCTGGGCAATCGCCCGGTGTACGCGGCACCTAAGGCCTCGTTCGATACCGGGCTCGACGTACTCGGTCTCAGCCGTATGTCCACGGTCGCAGCCGTCCGGTATTCCACACAATTGCTCACTTCGTCCCCCGAGCGCGGACCCCACGGCAAGCACGCCCTGTCTCTGCACGACCTGGACCAGTTCACCTTGCATTCGAAGGCGCCCCTACCCCTTCAGATGGACGGCGACCACCTGGGGCTGCGTACGAGCGTGACGTTCACAGGCGTACGCCGTGCACTGCGTGTGATTGTGTGAGCAGAAAGGGCTGAAGTCCTTTCACTCGAACGTTTAGGCCAGGATCCACCCCATGGAAGTACGGCTGTGACCTAGTCGACACCGAGGAATCAAAAAAAACTTTCCGGAAGGGGTTGTATCCGCCGCTGAGGTTTGCGAGTCTCTACGTGGCGGTCGGGACAGCCCGCAACACCAGCGTCCACAGGCCACCGGAACCCCTCTTCAAACCCCAGGACCACGACAGGGAAACCTGTCGGGCGGCCCTTCACTTGTTGAGGGATTCGTGAAAGCGTTCACATTCACAAGCAACTTGCATGTAATACCAAGGAGAGGTAGCAGCCATGGACTGGCGTCACAACGCCGTTTGCCGCGAGGAAGACCCCGAGCTCTTCTTCCCCATCGGCAACACCGGTCCTGCGCTGCTGCAGATCGAGGAAGCCAAGGCCGTCTGCCGTCGCTGCCCCGTTATGGATCAGTGTCTGCAGTGGGCGCTCGAGTCCGGCCAGGACTCCGGCGTCTGGGGTGGCCTCAGCGAGGACGAGCGCCGCGCCATGAAGCGCCGTGCCGCCCGCAACCGGGCCCGTCAGGCCTCCGCCTGACACACCCGCCCCACAAAGCCTGAGCTTGGCGGCGCGTACAGCGAGTACGCATCTCCCGCCCCCGAGCCGCAGCGCGCAGTACCCCCGATGCGCAGCACAAGCTGGCAACGAGCATTCGAGCCCCGGACCTGGGAACGGTCCGGGGCTTCTTGCTGTCCACCGGCCTTGCGTACGGCGCCAGTTGGGTACGGCAGCGCCGGCGTGCTGCGTTACTTGTTCGCCCGCACCGGCACGTCGAGGATCACCCGGGTGCCGCGCTCCGGCGCCGGCACCATGTCGAACGTGCCGCCCAACTCCCCTTCCACCAGGGTCCGTACGATCTGCAGCCCCAGGTTGCCCGCGGTGTGCGGGTCGAAGCCCTCGGGCAGGCCGACGCCGTCGTCCTGGACGGTGACCAAAAGGCGGGCCTCCTTGGTGGTACCTCCGCGGACCGCGGAGACCTCGACCGTGCCGGTGTCGCCCTCGCGGAAGCCGTGTTCGAGGGCGTTCTGGAGGATCTCGGTCAGCACCATCGACAGCGGGGTGGCCACCTCGGCGTCCAGGATGCCGAAGCGGCCGGAGCGCCGGCCGGTGACCTTGCCCGGCGAGATCTCCGCGACCATGGCCAGCACGCGGTCGGCGATCTCGTCGAACTCCACGCGCTCGTCCAGGTTCTGGGAGAGCGTCTCGTGCACGATCGCGATCGATCCGACGCGGCGGACGGCCTCTTCGAGTGCTTCGCGTCCGCGGTCGGAATCAATGCGCCGGGCCTGCAGGCGAAGCAGGGCGGCGACCGTCTGGAGGTTGTTCTTCACCCGGTGGTGGATCTCCCGGATGGTCGCGTCCTTGGTGATCAACTCACGCTCGCGACGGCGCAGTTCGGTGACATCCCGGAGCAGGACCAGCGAACCGATGCGCGTGCCCTTGGGTTTGAGCGGGATGGCCCGGAACTGGATGACCCCGTCGTTGGCCTCGATCTCGAACTCGCGCGGCGCCCAGCCGCTGGCGACCTTGCTCAGCGCCTCGTCCACCGGCCCACGGGTCGGGGCGAGTTCGGCGGTGGTCTTGCCGAGGTGCTGGCCGACGAGGTCGGAGGCGAGGCCCATGCGGTGGTAGGCGGAGAGTGCGTTCGGGGAGGCGTACTGGACGATCCCGTCGGCGTCGAGGCGGATCAGACCGTCGCCGACCCGCGGCGCGGCGTCCATGTCCATCTGCTGGTTCGCGAACGGGAAGGCGCCGGCCGCGATCATCTGCGCGAGGTCCGAGGCGCTCTGGAGGTACGTCAACTCCAGGCGGCTGGGCGTGCGTACGGTCAGGAGGTTGGTGTTGCGCGCGATGACACCGAGGACGCGCCCCTCGCGCCGTACCGGAATCGACTCGACCCGGACCGGGACCTCCTCGCGCCACTCGGGGTCGCCCTCGCGCACGATCCGGCCCTCGTCGAGCGCCGCGTCCAGCATGGGGCGGCGGCCGCGCGGGACGAGGTGGCCCACCATGTCGTCCTGGTACGAGGTCGGGCCGGTGTTGGGGCGCATCTGGGCGACCGAGACATACCGGGTGCCGTCGCTGGTGGGGACCCACAGGACGAGGTCGGCGAAGGAGAGGTCGGAGAGCAGCTGCCACTCCGAGACCAGCAGATGGAGCCACTCGAGGTCGGAGTCGTCGAGGGCGGTGTGCTGGCGGACCAGTTCGTTCATGGAGGGCACGTGTGCGAGCGTACCTGGCGGTTTGTACGGCTCCGAAATGAGCGGCCCTGCGCAGCAGGCGCCGTACGGGCCCGGAAAACACCCGCGGGCCGCGGCGCCTGAGAGGGACCCTCAACCCTCTCGGCACCGCAGCCCGGAGCAATATCGGCCGCGGGGTGTGCGGTCCCGGTGTCGGCCGAAGGTTGAGGAGCCGGGGCAGTCAGGGCAGAGAGCTCCGGTTCCTCGGTCCGCCTTCCTGTGCGGGGAAGACGGAAGTCTCTGGTTCAATTGTGGACTAGACCACTATGCGTGTCCATGCGTTGGAGCCTGTTCGTTGTTGTGATTTCTCGGACGGTCTCCAACTGTTCGGACGCCCTAGCATCCACCACGCAGCCTAACCCGTGTGGGTTCATGTGCGGGGCCAGATGGCCATGGCAATTTCCGCGAGCGCCTCCAACTCCGCGCGGCTCGCCCCGTCGCGTGCCTGTTGGGACATGCCCTGGATGATCGCTCCGGTGTGCCGGGCGAGCGCGGCGGCGTCGGTCCCGGCCGGCAGCTCCCCCGATGCGATGTCTGCCCTGATACGGCTCTCGAAGGCGGCGATGTTGGCGTTGCGGCGCTCGCGCAGGGACTTCTCGACCTCGGGGCTCGTGCAGTTCGTGGCCGCATGGATGACGAGGCAGCCGTGCGGGCGGCCGGGGGCCGTGTACTCGGCGGCGGCCTCCCGCAGCATCCGCGCCACGGCCGCCCGGGCGGTGGGCTCCTCGGCGAGGGCGCGGTCGCCGAAGGAGCCGTAGCGCGCGCCGTACACGGTCACGACCTCATCGAACAGCGCCCGCTTGTCACCGAAGGCCGCGTACAGGCTCGGCGCCCCGATGCCCATGACCCGCGTGAGGTCGGAGACGGAGGTCGCCTCGTACCCGTGCTCCCAGAACGCCATGACCGCCTTCTCGAGCGCGGTCTCGCGGTCGAAGGAACGGGGGCGGCCGCGCGGCCTGGAGGCCGGTGCGGCCTTGGTCTTCGTGTCCTCGCTGCCCACCATGGAGTGAATTGTATAGGGGGCGCTAGAGAAATGTCGGCGGGCTGCTGTACGGTCTTTTTGTAGCGACCGCTAGGGAATTACGAAGGGGGCACCGGCATGGGCGTGCTTGCGGGCAGGACGGCACTCGTCACGGGGGCGAGCAGGGGCATCGGGCGGGGGATCGCCGAGCGGCTGGGGCGCGACGGGGCGCGAGTCGCGGTGCACTACGGCGTCAACGAGGCGGCGGCGAAGGAGACGGTGGCCGCGATCGAGTCGGCGGGCGGTTCGGCGTTCGCGATCGGGGCGGAGCTGGGGCGGCCGGGGGACGCGGAAGCGCTGTGGGCGGAGTTCGACCGGTACGCGGACGGGCTGGACATCCTGGTGAACAACGCCGCGGTCGGGAAAACGCGACGGATCGACGAGATCGGGGAGCAGGAGTACGACAGGGCCTTCGCCGTGAATGTGAAGGCACCGTTCTTCATCGTCCGGCAGGGCATCGCGCGGCTGCGCGACGGGGGCCGGGTCGTCAACATCTCGTCGGGCCTGGCCCGGACGGCCGCGATGCCGGACAACGTGGCGTACGCGATGACCAAGGGCGCGCTCGACGTCTTCTCCCGCGACCTGTCCAAGGTGCTGGGCCCCCGGGGCATCACGGTGAACTCGGTCGCGCCGGGAATCATCGACACGGACAACACGTACGAACTGCTGCACGGCACTGCGGGCGGGTGGGAGCAGGCAGCCGCGATATCGGCGCTGGGCAGGGTGGGCGAGACGGCCGATGTCGCGGATGTGGTGGCGTTCCTGGCCTCCGACGCGGGGCGGTGGGTCACGGGGAGCTGGGTGGATGTGACGGGGGGTTCGCTGACGTGAGCGCCGAGGAAGCAGGTGCCGAGTCCGCGCCTGCTGCGCTCAGCGCGTCTCCGTCACCTTCGCCAACGCCCGCGGGGCGTCCGGGTCCTGGCCTCGGGCGATGGTGATCTCGTGAGCCAGGAGCTGCAGCGGAATGATCTCCAGGATGGGCTGGACCTCCTCGGCCACTCCCTCGGTGGGCAGGACGAAGCCGGCCGAGGCCTGTTCGACCTGGTGCGCGGGGCCGACGACGAACAGGTCGGCGCCGCGGCCGCGCAGCCGGTCGAGGACGGGCTGGAGGGCCTCGCCGCCCTTGCCGTCGGTGACGACCGCGATGACCGGGGAGACGTTGTCGACCATGGCGAGCGGGCCGTGCAGGAGGTCGGCGCCGGAGTAGGAGAGGGCGGGGATGTAGCTGGTCTCCATCAGCTTGAGGGCGGCCTCCTTGGCCGTGGGGTAGCCGTAGCCGCGGGAGGTGATGACCATGCGTTCGGCGAAGCGGTAGCGGGCGGCGAGGGCGCGGATCTCGTCCTGCCGGCCGAGGAGTTGCTCGGCGAGATGAGGGAGCACCTTCGCGGGGGTGCCGTCGCCGCCGTGCAGACCTTCGACGAAGAGGTACAGCGCGAGGAGGGAGGCCGTGTAGGTCTTGGTCGCGGGGAGGGCCTTCTCGGGTCCGGCCATGATGTCGACGTGGTACTCGGAGACGCCGGCCAGCGGTGAGCCGGGGTTGTTCGTGACGGCGAGGGTGATCGCGCCGGCCTCGCGGGCGGCCCGGGTCGAGGCCACCAGGTCCGGGGAGCCGCCGGACTGGCTGACGGTGACGACGAGGACGTCGGCGAGGTCGGGGCGGGCACCGTACGCCGTGGTCGTGGACATCGAGGTCAGGCCGCAGGGCAGGCCGAGGCGGATCTCCAGGAGGTACTTGGCGTAGAGGGCGGCGTTGTCGGAGGTGCCGCGGGCGGTCAGGAGGACGAAACGGGGCCTGCGGGCGGCGATCTCCTGGGCCACCTGCCGGATGCCGGGGGCGCCCTCCTCCAGGATGCGGCGCAGTACGGCGGGCTGCTCGGCCATCTCGCGGGCCATGATCCGGCCCGGGACGTCGGTGCGGGGGTCCGGTGTCGCGGCGGTCATGGCGGGGTCCTTCCGGGTTCGGCTGCGGGGTGCTGCATGCGGCGGCGTCGCACCCATTCCACTCCCCCTTGGCGAATGGCGCCTGTCCTCCGCATGGAAAGACGATGACCCCGCTTCACCTGGGCCACAAGGGGCGACTCTGTTAGATTGGTCTAAACCACATAGCCCGTTCCGGGTGCCGGTTGACTCCCCTCTTCAGACCGTTTCTTCAGATCGGCAGGCCAGCGTGGAAGTTGTCATCGTTCCGGACGCCAAGTCGGGCGGCGAGCTCATCGCCGAGGCCATGGCGCAGCTCCTGCGGCGCAAGCCCGAGGCGCTGCTCGGTGTGGCCACCGGTTCCACCCCGCTGCCGATCTACCAGGCGCTGGCGGCGCAGGTGCACTCCGGTGCCGTGGACGCCTCGCGGGCGCGGATCGCGCAGCTCGACGAGTATGTGGGACTGCCGGCCGAGCATCCGGAGTCGTACCGTTCGGTGCTGCGGCGGGAGGTGCTGGAGCCGCTCGGGATCGGGATGGACGCGTTCATGGGGCCGGACGGGACGGCCGAGGACGTGCAGTTGGCGTGCGCCGCGTACGACGGGGCGTTGGCCGAGGCCGGTGGGGTGGACCTGCAGTTGCTCGGGATCGGGACCGACGGGCACATCGGGTTCAACGAGCCGTGCTCGTCGCTCGCCTCGCGGACTCGGATCAAGACGTTGACCGAGCAGACTCGGGTGGACAACGCGCGGTTCTTCGACGGGGACATTGCGCAGGTGCCGCATCATGTGATCACTCAGGGGATCGGGACGATTCTCGAGGCTCGGCATCTGGTGCTTCTCGCGACGGGCGAGGGCAAGGCGGATGCGGTTGCGGCGACTGTGGAGGGGCCGGTGGCGGCGGTGTGTCCTGCCTCGGCGTTGCAGTTGCACCCCCATGCGACGGTTGTCGTCGACGAGGGAGCTGCGTCCAAGCTGAAGTTGGCGGACTACTTCCGGCACACGTTTGCCAACAAGCCGGACTGGCAGGGGATTTAGCCGTTCGTCTGCCGGGTGCGGTTCGTTGCGGGGTGCGGGCCGTCCTGGGCTGGTCGCCCAGTTCCCCGCACCCCTTGACAACGCGAATGGCGCCGGCCCCTTGAGAGGGGCCGGCGCCATTCGCGTCGTAGGGAGCTACTCCCCCGCGATGACCTCTGCCGCAGCTCTGCCGCACACTCGGGCCGCCCCGTGGGTCGCGATGTGGAGGGCGCCGCGAGGGGGTGCCTGGGGCAGGCCCATTTCGACGACGATGGTGTCGGGATGGGTTTTGAGCACCGTGTCGAGGGCCGTTGTCATCCAGGGGTGGCGGTGTTCGTCGCGGACCACGGCCACGATGCGGCGGGGGCCGGCCGCCGCCAGGGCTGCCAGGCCTGCGGAGTCGCCGGCGAAGCTGCCCGTTTCGGTGCCGGGGAGGCGGCGGAAGAGTTCCGCTGCGACCCCCCAGGGGGTCTCGTCGCCGACCGCGATGTTGGCGACCGGGGTGAAGGCGGCGACGTAGGGCGCTTCGGTGAGCGGGGTGAAGGGCTCGGCCGCGGTCACCTTCAGGGCGCGGCGGGCCGCGCGCAGGCCGACCTCGGGGTCGGCCGTGAGTTCCGCGCCGGCCGCTGCTGCGGTTGCCGTCCAGCGGGCCAGTGACCGTACCCGTTCCGCTGCGTCGGCCAGACGTTCCTCGGGAAGGTCGCCGGTGCGGACCGCCGTGACCAGGGCGTCGCGCAGGCGGCGTACCGTCTCGTCGTCGGCAAGGCCGCCGCCCACGCAGATCGCGTCGGCGCCGGCGGCGATCGCGAGGACGCTGCCCCGTTCGATGCCGTACGTTGCGGCGATGGCCTGCATCTCCATGCCGTCGGTGACGATCAGGCCGTCGTAGCCGAGTTCGCCGCGCAGCAGGTCGGTGAGGATCGGGCGGGAGAGGGTCGCCGGGTGGTCCGGGTCCAGGGGCGGCACCAGGATGTGTGCGCTCATGATCGCCCGGGTGCCGGCGGCAATGGCCGCGCGGAACGGGGTCAGTTCGCGGGAGTGCAGGACCGACGCGTCCACGTCGATGCGCGGGAGCGCGTGGTGGGAGTCGACGGCCGTGTCGCCGTGGCCCGGGAAGTGCTTGGTGCAGGCGGCGACTCCGGCGGACTGCAGGCCGGTGACATAGGCGGCCGTGTGCCGGGCGACCAGTTCGGTGTCGGCGCCGAAGGAGCGGACACCGATCACGGGGTTCTCGGGGTTGGAGTTCACGTCGGCCGACGGGGCCCAGTTGAGGTTGACGCCGCAGGCGGCGAGACGGCGGCCGAGTTCCGCGGCCACGTCCCTCGTGAGGTCCACGTCGTCGACCGCGCCCAGCGCGTTGTTGCCGGGGAAGGAGGAGCCGGTGCGGACCTCGAGGCGGGTGACGTCGCCGCCCTCCTCGTCGATCGCGACCAGGACGTCGTCCCGCTCGGCGCGCAACTGCGCGGTCAGGGCGGCCAGTTGTTCGGGGGAGGCGATGTTGCGGCCGAAGAGGCCTACGGAGGCGAGGCCTTCACCGAGGCGGCGCAGCAGCCAGTCGGGGGCCGTCGTGCCGGTGAAGCCCGGCTGAAGGACCGTCAGGGCGTCGCGGGTCAGGGTGTCTGTACCGCTGGCGAATGTCGTCATCGGGTGGCGTTATCCCTTCACTGCGCCGGCGGTCAGGCCCGCGGCCATCTTGCGCTGGACGAGGAGGAACAGGACGACGATCGGCACGGCCATCATCGTGGCTCCGGCCATCATCGGGGCGTATTCGGTGCCGTGCTTGGTGGTGAAGTTGCCGAGCCACACGGTCGCGGTCTGGTTCTTCTGGCTGAGCAGCATCAGGGCGTAGAGGTACTCGTTCCACGCCTGGATGAAGCCGTAGACCGAGGTCGCGACCATGCCGGGGGCGAGAAGGGGGAAGACCACGCGGATGAAGGCGCCCGTGCGGGAGCAGCCGTCGACCATGGCCGCCTCCTCCAGCTCCTTCGGGATGTTGACGATGAAGCCGCGCAGCGTCCACACCGTGAAGGGGAGGATGAAGGTCAGGTACGTGATGATCAGGCCCGAGAGCTTGTCGTACTGCTCCAGGTCGTTCAGGAGCAGGAACACCGGGATGATCATGGCGACCAGCGGGACCATCTGGACGGCCAGGATGCCGACGATCACGATCTTGCGGCCGCGGAAGGCGAACCGGGAGATGGCGAGCGCGGCCAGCATGCCGACGACGACGCCGATCGCCACGACCGACAGGGAGACGATCAGGCTGCGGCCGACCGGTCCCCAGAAGTCCGCGATCGCCAGCGCCCGGCGGAAGTTGTCGAGCGTGAAGCCGGTCGGGAACAGGCTCGGGTCCGGGTCGATGGTGTCCTTGGCCGGCTTGATGGCCGTGTTGAGCATCCAGTAGACGGGGAAGCCGGCGGTCAGGAAGACCAGGAGGCCGAGGAGGTTCCAGCCGAGCTTGGACCTGCGGGGCCGGCCGGTGGCGGTCGCGGGCCGCCCGGTGGTGATCGCGCTCATTCGACCTCTCCGATCTTCAGCATCTGGCGCATGTACACGGCGACCACGCCGAGCAGCAGCACCACGGTGATCAGGGCGATCGCCGAGCCCTGCGCATAGTCGTTGACCACGAAGGCACGGTCGTAGGAGTAGGTGGTCAGCAGCTGGAACTCCGCCTCCGGGTGGCCGTTTCGCATCACGAAGACCTGCGGGAAGACGCCCATGTCCCAGATGACCGACAGGGTCGTGAGCATCACGATGATCGGCTTGAGGATGGGCAGGGTGACGTAACGGAAGACACCCCAGGAGCCCGCGCCGTCCAGCCGTGCGGCTTCCTCGAGTTCGGCCGGGACCTGGGTGAGACCGGCGCTGAGCGTGATGACCACGAAGGGGACGGCTCCCCAGACCACCAGCAGCATGATGACGGCGAGGCCCTGCGGGCCGCTGGCGAACCAGTTGTGGCCGATCATCTCCACGCCCGGCAGCTTGCTGAGCAGCGCGTTGAGGATGCCGTAGTCGGCGTCGAACAGCCACTTGAAGACCGTGGTGGCGACGATGATGGGCATGCCCCAGCTGGCCACCAGCACGATGTTGACCATCGTCTTCACCCAGCCGGAGACCCGCTGCAGGAGCAGCGCGATCAGCATGCCCAGGACCATCGTGAAGATGACCGCACCGGCCGCGAAGAGGATCGTCCGGACCACGACCTGCCAGAACTCGCCGTCGCCCAGCACTCCGGTGAAGTTGTCCAGGCCGACCCACTCGGCCGGCTGGAAGCCCCACAGCTGGGACTGCCCGAACTTCTGGAAGGAGAGGGTGACCAGGCGGACCAGCGGATAGCCCATCACCAGTGCGAGGATCAGCAGACAGGGCGCGAGCAGCAGCCACGGCGTGGCTTCGCCGCCCGAAGTCCGGTCTCTGCGTGGGTGCTTGGCGACCGGCGGTGGTGGCGGCGCCTGCCGCGGCGGCGGCACCTTGGCAGGGGTGGTGGTGTCTGCGGCACTCATGGCGCGCTCCTCAGCGGTCCCTCAGGTCGTACGAAAGCGGAGCCCGTACCACCGCACGGGCCGAACCCCGCGCAGTCGTACGAGAAGCAGGGCCCTGTCGGTGCAACAGAGCCCTGCCCTCAGGTCACTTGGTGTTGATGACCTTGTCGATCGCGGCGTCCGCTTCCTTCGCGGCGGCCTCGACCGACTTCTTGCCGGTGCCGATGTCCTGCAGCATGGTCTGCAGGACCTGGGCCTTCTCGACCTGGCCCCAGCCGGGCGCCATCGGGACGAACCAGTTGGACTCGGCCGCGGTGGCCGGGACCGCCGTCGCGGGGTCGTTCTTCAGGGTCGCGAGGTCGGTCTTGTTGTTGGGCAGGTTGCCCTTGGCCATCAGGCCCTTCTGGCCGGAGGGGCCGGTGAACGCGTTGATCCACTCGGCGGCGACGGCCTGCGCCTTGGACTTGACCGGGATGGCGAGGTCCGAACCGCCCAGGAAGACGGGCATGTTCTTGCCGGACGGACCCGGCATCACGAAGTTCTCGAGGTTGTTCTTGAGCTTGCCGGTCTTGTCGTTCTTCGGGTCGGCGGAGGTCGCGCCCTCCCAGGCGGCACCGAAGATCATGCCGGACTTGCCCTGGCCGTAGACGATGTAACGGTCGGACTCGTCCTTGGTCTTGTCGCCGTGCATGTACTTGTCGATGACGTTCTTGAACTCGGTCAGGCCCTTGATGGACTCGGGCGAGGAGAGGTTCGCCTTCCACTGGCCGCCCGACTCCTTGGCGATGGAGCCGCCGGCGTCGTAGACGAAGGACATGGCCGCGTACCAGTCGCGGGTGGGCTGGTACCAGGCGGAGAACTTGTCGCCCTCCTTCTTCTGCACCTTGTCGAGGGCGGCGGTGAGTTCGGCGTACGTCTTCGGCGGGGTCTTCACGCCGACGGAGGCGAAGAGGTCCTTGCGCCAGTTGGCGACACGGCCGCCCGCGTAGTACGGGACGCCGTAGGTCTTGCCCTGGTAGCTCACGGAGGCCTTGAGGCCGTCGAGCCAGGCGGAGGAGCCCGTGAACTTCGAGGCGTCGACGGGTGCGAAGGCGCCCTTGACCATGTAGCTCAGCATCTCGGTGTTGCCCATCTCGACCACGTCGGGGGCCTTGTCGGTGGCGAGCACCGCGTCGAGCTTGGTGTTCTTGTCCGGCCAGCCGTAGTACTCGTGGTTGATCTTGATGCCGGGGTGCTTCTTCTGAACCGCCGCGTCGGCCGCCTTCACCAGGTTCGGCCAGTTGTTCTGAGCGTCGACGGTGAGCCAGACGGTCAGCTCCTTGGCGTCCGCGCCGCTGTTCGAAGAGCCGTTGTCGTCGTTGCCGCCACACGCCGCGATGGAGACCACCATGCCCGCGATACCGATCGCGGCTATCAGCTTGCGCTTCACGCCACCCTCCTCAGGGATGCCCACACCTCCCCGCCCATACGCCGGGACCTGAACCAATGGTGTAGACCAGTACCGGGAGCTTGGACCAGACCAGGAAGCCTGTCAAGAGTGCTCGAAAAGGCTCTGACCAGCCGTTATACGAGCTACATATGCAGGAACCTTTAAGTAAGAAGCCAGCGAAAACAGCGGCGCCGGAGTACTCTCGTCCGCTAGACCACTTGGCTCCCCGTGGACTAGACCAAAACAGCTGGCGACGGTATACAGAAGGGATCACGAAGTGACCCGCATCCGGAGCCGGGAAGGCAGAGCATGAGCACCGACGTCAGCAGTGCGGAGAACGAGGGTGGGGCGAGTGTCCGTACCGCGCGCGTGCCCAAGTACTACCGCCTGAAGAAGCACCTGCTCGACATGACGGAGACACAGTCGCCCGGCACACCGGTCCCGCCCGAGCGCACCCTCGCCGCCGAGTTCGACACCTCGCGCACGACCGTGCGACAGGCCCTTCAGGAGCTGGTCGTCGAGGGCCGTCTGGAACGCATCCAGGGCAAGGGCACCTTCGTCGCCAAGCCGAAGGTCTCGCAGGCGCTCCAACTCACCTCGTACACCGAGGACATGCGCGCCCAGGGCCTGGAGCCGACCTCGCAGCTGCTGGACATCGGCTACATCACCGCCGACGACCGCCTCGCCGAGCTCCTCGACATCACGGCCGGCGGCCGGGTGCTGCGCATCGAGCGCCTGCGCATGGCCAACGCCGAGCCGATGGCCATCGAGACCACGCACCTGAGCGCGAAGCGCTTCCCGGCGCTCAGGCGCAGCCTCGTGAAGTACACGTCCCTCTACACCGCCCTCGCCGAGGTCTACGACGTCCATCTCGCCGAGGCCGAGGAGACCATCGAGACCTCGCTGGCCACCCCGCGCGAGGCGGGCCTGCTCAGCACCGACGTGGGCCTGCCGATGCTGATGCTCTCCCGCCACTCGCTGGACCGGGAGGGGCAGCCGGTGGAGTGGGTGCGGTCCGTCTACCGCGGGGACCGCTACAAGTTCGTCGCGCGTCTGAAGCGCCCTCAGGAGTAGGGCACCACAAGGACCTCCCCGCAGTACTGCACGCGGTGTAGCGCAACTGCCGCTCCTGTTCTACGGTCCTCCCGTCGCCGCATGGACGGGAGGACATCCCAGTGCGTACCGCGAACGTCCGCTCCATCGCCATCTGGACCCTTGTCGCGCTGGTCGGTGCGGCAGGCTGGTCCGTGCTCGCACTCTCCCGGGGAGAGGACGTGTCGGCCGCCTGGATGGTCGCCGCCGCCCTCGGCTCGTACGCCATCGCCTATCGCTTCTACGCGAAGTTCATCGCGTACAAGGTGCTGAAGGTCGACAAGACCCGGGCCACTCCGGCCGAACGCCTCAACAACGGCATCGACTTCCACCCCACCGACCGCCGCGTGCTGCTCGGCCATCACTTCGCGGCGATCGCCGGCGCCGGGCCCCTGGTCGGGCCGGTGCTGGCCGCGCAGATGGGCTATCTGCCCGGCACCGTCTGGATCATCGCCGGCGTGGTGTTCGCGGGCGCGGTCCAGGACATGGTGGTGCTGTTCTTCTCCACGCGCAGGGACGGGCGTTCGCTCGGCCAGATGGCGCGCGAGGAGATCGGCCCCTTCGGCGGCGCGGCCGCGCTGATCGCCGCCTTCGCCATCATGATCATCCTGCTCGGGGTGCTGGCCCTGGTCATCGTCAACGCCCTGGCCGCCTCGCCCTGGGGCACCTTCTCCATCGCGATGACGATCCCGATCGCCCTGCTGATGGGCTTCTATCTGCGGGTACTTCGCCCCGGCCGGGTCGCCGAGGTCTCGCTGATCGGTGTGGCGCTGCTGCTGCTCGCGCTGGTCGCGGGGCGCTGGGTCGCCGAGTCCTCGTGGGCCGACGCCTTCACGCTCGCGCCCTCGACGCTGGTCGTCTGGCTGGTGGCGTACGGCTTCATCGCCTCGATCCTGCCGGTGTGGATGCTGCTCGCCCCCCGCGACTACCTCTCCACCTTCATGAAGATCGGCACGATCGTGCTGCTTGCGCTGGGCGTGGTCATCGCCCTGCCGACCCTGAAGATGGACGCGGTGACCGACTTCGCCTCGCGCGGCGACGGCCCGGTCTTCGCGGGCTCGCTCTTCCCCTTCGTCTTCATCACCATCGCCTGCGGGGCGCTGTCCGGCTTCCACTCGCTCATATCGAGCGGTACGACGCCGAAGATGATCCAGAAGGAGACGCAGGTCCGGATGATCGGCTACGGCTCCATGCTGATGGAGTCGTCGGTCGCGATCATGGCGCTGGTCGCGGCGAGCATCATCGACCCGGGGCTGTACTTCGCGATGAACGCACCGGCGGGCGTCATCGGCACCACGGTGCAGAACGCCTCGCAGGTGGTGACCGGTTGGGGCTACCAGATCTCCCCCGCCGACCTCGCCCGGGCCGCGCAGCGCGTCGAGGAGGCGACCCTGCTCTCCCGCACCGGCGGCGCGCCCACGCTCGCCATCGGTGTCTCGGAGATCTTCTCCAAGGTGACCGGCGGAGGGCTGCGGGCCTTCTGGTACCACTTCGCGATCATGTTCGAGGCGCTGTTCATCCTGACCGCGCTGGACGCCGGTACGCGGGTGGGCCGGTTCATGCTGCAGGACATGCTGGGCAACGTCATCAGGCCGTTCAAGAACATCAGTTGGAAGCCGGGCCTGGTCATCACCAGCGGGATCGTGTGCGCGCTGTGGGGGTACTTCCTCTGGGTGGGCGTGCACGAGCCCCTCGGCGGCATCAACCAGCTGTTCCCGATCTTCGGCATCTCCAACCAACTGCTGGCCGCGGTCGCCCTGGCCGTCTGCACGACGCTGCTGGTGAAGTCCGGGCGCCTCAAGTGGGCCTGGATCACCGGGATTCCGCTCGCCTGGGACGCGACGGTCACCCTCACGGCGAGCTGGCAGAAGGTGTTCTCCAGCGACCCGAAGGTCGGCTTCTTCAAGCAGCGGTCGGTCTTCCAGGACGCCATCGACGCCGGGAAGGTGCTGCCGCCCGCCAAGAACATGGGCGACATGCGCACCGTGGTCACCAACTCCACGGTGGACGGAGTCCTTTCGGCCGTGCTGGCCCTTCTGATCGTCGTGGTCATCGCGGACGCGTTGCGCGTCTGCGTCCGGCACATACGCCGGCCCGCGCTGTCCACGCTCAGCGAGTCGCCGTACGTCGAGTCGACGATCACCGCTCCGGCCGGGCTGATCCCGACCCGGGAGGAGAAGGAGGAGGCGCGCGATGCGGTCGGCGCTGGTACGGGCGGCTAGAAGTGTGCGCTGGTACGTCCGGGAGCTGACCGACGAGTCGGCGTACGACCGGTACGTGGCGCATGTGCGGAAGGACCACCCACAGGCCGAGGTGCCGTCCCGGCGCGATTTCGAGCGGATGCGGACGGACCGTCAGGAGGAGGACCCGAGGCAGGGTTTCCGCTGCTGCTGACGCGTGCCTTTGACACCGATGTCGGGCCTTCACGGAATCGACATGCCGATATGCGGACGAGCCCTTCCGCTCCCGTGACACGGTGACCTAGATTGCCTGCGCGTTACACAGGTGATCACAGGTGATCGTGAGGGGACGGAGCCGTCGTATGTCAGATGCGCCTGAAGTGAGACCTCCGGTGGTGACACCGGTCCGCGTGGTCATCGCCCTCTGCCTCGTGGCGCCGTTCGTGGCGATGCTGTGGGTCGGCTCCTACGCCAGGACGGACCCTGCGTTCATCGGCATCCCGTTCTTCTACTGGTACCAGATGCTGTGGGTGCTGATCTCCACGGCGCTGACGATGACGGCGTACCAGCTGTGGCAGCGTGACCAGCGGGCACGCCGGGGAGGCACCAAGTGAAGGACGGCGTGAACGGCGTCGCGCTCGGCGTCTTCATCTTCTTCTTCGTGGCCGTCACGGCCATGGGCTTCCTGGCCGCGCGCTGGCGCAGGGCCGAGAACGAGCAGAGCCTGGACGAATGGGGCCTGGGCGGACGGTCGTTCGGCACCTGGATCACCTGGTTCCTGCTCGGCGGCGACCTCTACACGGCGTACACCTTCGTCGCCGTGCCGGCGGCGATCTACGCGGCGGGCGCGGCCGGCTTCTTCGCGGTGCCGTACACCATCCTGGTGTACCCGCTGATCTTCACCTTCCTGCCGCGGCTGTGGTCGGTCTCGCACCGCCACGGATACGTGACGACGTCCGACTTCGTGCGCGGACGCTTCGGCTCGAAGGGGCTGTCGCTGGCGGTCGCGCTCACCGGCATCCTCGCGACGATGCCGTACATCGCGCTCCAACTCGTCGGCATCCAGGCCGTGCTGGACGTGATGGGCGTCGGCGGCAGTGCGAACTCCAACTGGTTCGTGAAGGACCTGCCGCTGCTGATCGCCTTCGGCGTGCTGGCGGCGTACACGTACTCGTCGGGTCTGCGCGCCCCCGCCCTGATCGCGTTCGTGAAGGACACGCTGATCTACATCGTCATCGCGGTGGCGATCATCTACATCCCGATCAAGCTCGGCGGCTTCGACGACATCTTCGCCAAGGCGGGCGAGGCGTTCAGCGCGACCAACCCGGTGACCGGCAAGCCGCGCGGGGCACTGGCCCCGGCCGAGGCGACCCAATGGACCTACGCCACGCTGGCGTTGGGCTCAGCGCTCGCGCTGTTCATGTACCCGCACTCGATCACCGCGACGCTGTCCTCGAAGAGCCGTGACGTGATCCGCCGCAACACCACGATCCTGCCGCTGTACTCGCTGATGCTGGGCCTGCTCGCCCTGCTGGGCTTCATGGCGATCGCGGCCGGAGTCAAGGTCACCAACGGGCAGTTGGCGATCCCGCAGCTGTTCGAGAACATGTTCCCGAGCTGGTTCGCGGGCGTGGCCTTCGCGGCGATCGGCATCGGGGCGCTCGTCCCGGCGGCGATCATGTCGATCGCGGCCGCGAACCTCTTCACCCGCAACATCTACAAGGACTTCATCAAGCCGGACGCGACGCCGGAGCAGGAGACCAAGGTCTCCAAGCTGGTCTCGCTGCTGGTGAAGGTGGGCGCGCTGGTCTTCGTCCTGACGATGGACAAGACGGTGGCGATCAACTTCCAGCTGCTGGGCGGCATCTGGATCCTGCAGACGTTCCCGGCCCTGGTCGGCGGCCTGTTCACCCGCTGGTTCCACCGCTGGGCCCTGCTCGCGGGCTGGGCGGTCGGCATGGTCTACGGCACCCTCGCCGCGTACGGCGTCGCCTCCCCGACCAACCCGAGCCAGAAGCACTTCGGCGGCTCCAACGCGAACATTCCGGGCCTCGGCGAGATGGGCTACATCGGCCTGACGGCGTTCGTCCTGAACGTTGTCGTGACGGTCGTCCTGACCTTCGTACTGAAGGCGCTGAAGGCACCGGAGGGCGTGGACGAGACGAAGCCGGAGGACTACACGGCGGACGCGGGAGACCCCGGGGTGCAGGCGGAACTGCCGCCGGCGACCGCTGGCGCCTCTCACTAGCAGTCGCGGTGATCAGCGGGCCGCCGGGGAAATCCGGCGGCCCGTTGTCGTACCCGTCCGGCAGACTCGAGCCCATGGACATCGTGATCCGTCGGGTGGCACCCGGCGAGTACGAGGCGCTCGGTGAGATCACCGCCCGGGCCTACCTCCAGGACGGCCTCCTCACCTTCGGCGAGAGCGACTGGTATCTGGCCGAGTTGAGGGACGTCGCCAAGCGGGCGGCCGCGGCCGACGTACTCGTGGCCACACAGGGCGGCCAACTCCTCGGCGGCGTCACCTACGTCCCCTCCGGCGGCCCCATGGCGGACCTCGCGCGCCCCGGGGAGGCCGAGATACGGATGCTCGCAGTCGACCGGGCAGCCCGCGGCAGGGGCGCCGGAGAGGCCCTCGTCCGCGCCTGTGTCGACCGGGCCAGGGCCACGGACGGCTGCACCGGCATCGTCCTGTCCACCCAGCCGATCATGCACGCCGCCCACCGCATCTACGAACGCGCCGGTTTCGTCCGCGCCCCCGGGCGCGACTGGAAGCCGATGCCGGGCGTCGACTTCACGCTGATCACCTATGAGTTGACGCTCTGACACGCTCCGAAGTCGGCGGCGACACAACATATGGGGGCGCCACCCCCACCCGACACAAGATGTATGCTCATGCTCGCTGTCGCCGCAGGGGAATCCGGTGCGAATCCGGAACTGTCCCGCAACGGTGTACTCATGCGTGTTCGCACACGTACGAGCGTCAGTCCGAGGACCTGCCGACAGTGCACCCGGCCGCCGTGGCCCGGGTGCTGAGACGTCCGGGCCTCGTGGAGTGGGCCGGTGGACGCGACGCCGTGCGCGCTCGTGTGCTGCCCCCTGCCCTCCCTCAGGCCCACTGCCGAGCGAGGGAGAGCCCCACGTGACCATCGCGCCAGCCGAACCGGCTTCAGCGACCACGACCGCCCCTGTGGACGAAGACGGTCCCGGTACCGCGCTGCTGCGGACCCTGACCGAGCTGACCGCCGACCTCCCCGACGCCGACCCCGGCCGGGTCGCCGCGGCAGCGCTGCGCGGCCGGTCCGCGCACGCCGACGAGGCGGAGTTGCGCGAACTGGCCACCGAAGCGGCCGCGGGCCTCATCTCCGAGGACCCCGCGTACAGCAGGCTGGCCGCCCGGCTCCTCACCATCGGCATCGCCGCCGAGGCCGCCTCCCAGGGCGTCACGTCGTTCACGGAGTCCATCGCCGTCGGCCTTCGCGAGGGCCTCATCGCCGACCGCACCGCGGAGTTCGTCCGCGTGCACGCCGACCGCCTCGACGCCCTCGTCGATCCCCGGGCCGACGACCGCTTCGGCTACTTCGGCCTGCGCACCCTCCACAGCCGCTACCTCCTGCGGCACCCGATCACCCGCAAGGTCATCGAGACGCCCCAGCACTTCATGCTCCGGGTCGCGAGCGGCCTCGCCGAGGACACTGCGCTCGATTCCGGGACGGGCACCCGCGCGGTGGACGAAGTCGCCGCGCTCTACGGCCTGATGAGCCGCCTCGACTACCTCCCCTCCTCCCCCACCCTCTTCAACTCCGGCACCCGGCACCCCCAGATGTCGTCCTGCTACCTCCTCGACTCCCCGCTGGACGAGTTGGACTCCATCTACGACCGCTACCACCAGGTCGCCCGTCTCTCGAAGCACGCCGGCGGCATCGGCATCGCCTACTCCCGTATCCGCAGCCGCGGTTCGCTGATCCGCGGCACCAACGGGCACTCCAACGGCATCGTCCCGTTCCTGAAGACGCTCGACGCCTCGGTGGCCGCCGTGAACCAGGGCGGCCGGCGCAAGGGTGCCGCCGCCGTCTACCTGGAGACCTGGCACTCCGACATCGAGGAGTTCCTCGAGCTGCGCGACAACACGGGTGAGGACGCCCGCCGTACGCACAACCTGAACCTCGCGCACTGGATCCCGGACGAGTTCATGCGCCGGGTGAACGCCGACGAGCTGTGGTCGCTCTTCTCCCCCGCCGACGTACCGGAGTTGGTTGACCTGTGGGGTGAGGAGTTCGACGCGGCCTACCGGAAGGCCGAGGCCGAGGGTCTCGCGCGCAAGGCCATCCCCGCCCGCGATCTCTACGGCCGCATGATGCGCACCCTCGCGCAGACCGGCAACGGCTGGATGACCTTCAAGGACGCGGCCAACCGCACCGCCAACCAGACCGCCGAGCCGGGCCATGTCGTCCACTCCTCCAACCTCTGCACGGAGATCCTGGAGGTCACGGACGACGGCGAGACGGCGGTCTGCAACCTGGGCTCGGTGAACCTGGGGGCGTTCGTCCACAACGGGGACCTGGACTGGGAGCGGCTGGACGAGACCGTCCGCACCGCCGTCACCTTCCTGGACCGTGTGGTGGACATCAACTTCTACCCGACCGAGCAGGCGGGCCGGTCGAACGCGCGCTGGCGCCCGGTCGGCCTGGGCGCGATGGGTCTGCAGGACGTCTTCTTCAAACTCCGCCTGCCCTTCGACTCCCCGGAGGCGGGGGCCCTCTCCACCCGTATCGCCGAGCGCATCATGCTCGCCGCCTACGAGGCCTCCGCCGACCTCGCCGAGCGCAACGGCCCGCTGCCGGCCTGGGAGAAGACGCGTGCCGCGCGGGGTGTGCTGCACCCCGACCACTACGGCGTGGAGCCGACCTGGCCGGAGCGCTGGGCGGCGCTCCGGGAACGTATCGCCGCGGTCGGCATGCGCAACTCACTGCTCCTGGCGATCGCTCCGACCGCCACCATCGCGTCGATCGCGGGTGTGTACGAGTGCATCGAGCCACAGGTGTCGAACCTGTTCAAGCGCGAGACGCTGTCCGGTGAATTCCTGCAGGTCAACTCGTACTTGGTGAAGGACCTCAAGGAACTCGGCGTCTGGGACGCCCGCACCCGCGAGGCGCTGCGCGAAGCGAGCGGCTCGGTGCAGGACTTCACCTGGATCCCGGCCGACGTACGGGCGCTGTACCGCACGGCGTGGGAGATCCCGCAGCGCGGCCTGATCGACATGGCGGCGGCCCGTACGCCGTACCTGGACCAGTCCCAGTCCCTCAATCTGTTCCTGGAGACGCCGACCATCGGCAAGCTCTCCTCGATGTACGCGTACGCCTGGAAGCAGGGCCTGAAGACGACGTACTACCTGCGTTCCCGCCCGGCGACGCGGATCGCCCGCGCGGCCCAGGCCACTGTCCCCGTGCAGCAAGCGGCCGAACCCGACGCCGTCGCCTGCTCCCTTGAAAACCCCGAGTCCTGCGAGGCCTGCCAGTAATGAGCTCCACCGAAAAGAACCTTCTCGACCCGGGCTTCGAGCTGACCCTCCGCCCCATGCGCTACCCCGACTTCTACGAGCGCTACCGGGACGCCATCAAGAACACCTGGACCGTGGAGGAGGTCGACCTCCATTCCGACGTCGCCGACCTCGCGAAGCTCACGCCCGCCGAGCAGCATCTGATCGGCCGTCTGGTGGCCTTCTTCGCGACGGGCGACTCGATCGTCGCGAACAACCTGGTCCTGACGCTGTACAAGCACATCAACTCCCCCGAGGCGCGGCTGTACTTGAGCCGCCAGCTGTTCGAGGAGGCAGTCCACGTCCAGTTCTACCTGACGCTCCTGGACACCTACCTCCCCGACCCGGAGGACCGCGCGGCGGCCTTCGCGGCGGTGGAGAACATCCCCTCCATCCGCGAGAAGGCCGGGTTCTGCTTCAAGTGGATGGACTCGGTGGAGAAGCTGGACCGCCTGGAGTCCAAGGCCGACCGCCGCCGCTTCCTGCTCAACCTGATCTGCTTCGCGGCCTGCATCGAGGGCCTGTTCTTCTACGGCGCCTTCGCATACGTCTACTGGTTCCGCAGCCGGGGTCTGCTGCACGGCCTGGCCACCGGCACCAACTGGGTGTTCCGGGACGAGACGATGCACATGTCCTTCGCCTTCGACGTGGTCGACACCGTCCGCAAGGAGGAGCCGGAGCTCTTCGACGACGCGCTGCAGCAGCAGGTGACGGACATGCTGCGCGAGGCCGTCGAGGCCGAGCTGCAGTTCGCCCGCGACCTGTGCGGTGACGGACTGCCCGGCATGAACACCGACTCGATGCGCCAGTACCTCGAGTGCGTCGCCGACCAGCGCCTCACCCGCCTCGGCTTCGCCCCGGTGTACGGCTCCGAAAACCCCTTCTCCTTCATGGAGTTGCAGGGCGTCCAGGAACTGACCAACTTCTTCGAGCGCCGCCCGTCGGCGTACCAGGTCGCGGTGGAGGGCACGGTCGACTTCGACGAGGACTTCTGACGGCCCCGGCTGTGATAAGCCAGGAGGGTGATCAGCCGTCTCCCTCTCGACGACCAACTCGAGTCCCTGCGCATGGTGTTGTCCCGCAACAGCGTCCTGACCGAGGTGCTGCGGCGGACCGCGACGATGGAGCTGCCCGGCTGGTATCTCACCGCCGGGTGCCTCTTCCAGACCGTCTGGAACGTCGTCACCGACCGGCCGCCCACCGAGGGCATCAAGGACTACGACGTCTTCTACTTCGACGCCGACGACCTGTCCTGGGAGGCCGAGGACGCCGTGATCAAGGCCGGCCGGGAGATCTTCGCCGATCTCCCGGCCGAGGTCGAGATCCGCAACGAGGCACGCGTGCACCTCTGGTACGAGGACAAGTTCGGGGTGCCGTGCCCGCCGTACGAGTCGAGCGAGGCTGCGATCGACAGCTTCGCCGCCACGACCTGCTGCCTGGGTGTACGGCTGGAAGCCGGCGGGTGGCGGGTGTACGCACCGCACGGTCTCTCCGACGTCTTCAACCTCGTCGTGCGGCCGAACCCCGTGCTCGCCCCGCGTTCCGTATACGAAGCCAAGTCCGCGCGCTGGCGGGAGCAGTGGCCGGAGTTGAGCGTGCTGGAGTGGCCCGGCCGGGGCTCGTCCATGGAGGGTCCATAGGGCCTCCATCGGTCGGCCATGGACCTCCCACGGAGCGGCAAAGTTCTTCCGGCCCATCTGTTCCGGACTCCTCGCCGCCCGCTACTTTCTGGCCGTCCTGTCATGCACACACAACCCCGACACAGGACGATCAAAGTGTCATGCCCATGACGGCATCGCGCACCGCCGCCGCTACGCGCGTCACAGGCCTGCCACCAGCGTCGAGAACCCCACTCCAACGACGGAGGCAGTACCCCCATGCGTGAGAAGCCCCGACGGAGTCTGCGAAGACTCCTGACCGCCGCCATACCCGCCCTCGCCCTCGGGCTCGCCGGACTCGTCGCCGCACCCGCGCACGCGGCACCCGCGGCGACCCACACCACCCGCGTCACCCAGAACGCCAAGGCCCTCACCTCCCCCGAGCGGCAGACGTTCCACTCGACCGGCAAGGCCGGCCAGAAGGTGCCGACCAAGCACCTGTGCGCCACCACGGCCCCCGGCAGCGCGTCCTGCTTCGCCCAGCGCAGAACCGACATCAAGCAGCGCCTGGCCTCCGCGGTCGCCGCCGCCGCGCCCTCCGGTCTCAGCCCGGCCAACCTGCACAGCGCCTACAACCTGCCCTCAACGGGCGGATCGGGCCTGACCGTTGCGGTCGTGGACGCCTACAACGACCCCAACGCCGAGTCGGACCTGGCGACTTACCGCTCGCAGTACGGCCTGTCCTCGTGCACCAAGGCCAACGGCTGCTTCAAGCAGGTCAGCCAGACCGGTTCCACGACCTCGCTGCCCACCAACGACACCGGTTGGGCCGGTGAAGAGGCGCTCGACATCGACATGGTCAGCGCCGTCTGCCCGAACTGCAACATCATCCTCGTCGAGGCCAACTCCGCCACCGACTCCGACCTCGGCACCGCCGAGAACGAGGCCGTCGCGCTCGGCGCCAAGTTCGTCTCCAACAGCTGGGGCGGCTCCGAGTCCTCCTCCCAGACCAGCGAGGACACCTCCTACTTCAAGCACCCGGGTGTCGCGATCACCGTCTCCTCCGGTGACTCGGCCTACGGCGCCGAGTACCCCGCGACCTCCCAGTACGTGACCGCCGTCGGCGGCACCGCGCTCTCCACGTCCTCCAACTCCCGCGGCTGGACCGAGTCCGTGTGGCACACCAGCTCCACGGAGGGCACCGGCTCCGGCTGCTCCGCGTACGACCCGAAGCCGAGCTGGCAGACCGACACCGGCTGCAGCAAGCGCATGGAGGCCGACGTCTCCGCAGTCGCCGACCCGGCCACCGGTGTGGCCGTGTACGACACCTACGGAGGCTCCGGCTGGGCGGTCTACGGCGGCACCAGCGCCTCCGCCCCGATCATCGCCGGCGTGTACGCGCTGGCCGGCACCCCCGGCTCCGGCGACTACCCGGCGAAGTACCCCTACAGCCACACCAGCAACCTGTACGACGTGACCAGCGGCAGCAACGGCTCCTGCTCGACCTCGTACTTCTGCACCGCGACCGCCGGCTACGACGGCCCGACCGGCTGGGGCACCCCCAACGGCACCACCGCCTTCACCTCGGGCACCAGCACCGGCAACACGGTGACCGTCACCAACCCGGGCAGCCAGTCGACGACGACCGGCAGCTCGGTGAGCCTCCAGATCAGCGCCACCGACAGCGCGGGGGCGACACTGACCTACAGCGCGAGCGGCCTGCCGACCGGGCTGTCGATCAGCAGCTCCACCGGCAAGATCACGGGTACGGCGTCCACCGCGGGCACCTACCAGGTCACCGTCACCGCCAGCGACTCCACCGGCGCCTCCGGCTCGGCCTCCTTCACCTGGACGGTCGGCTCCAGCAGCAGCACCTGCACCTCGTCCCAGCTGCTCGGCAACCCCGGCTTCGAGTCGGGCAGCACCACCTGGACCGCCTCCAGCGGCGTCATCACCAACTCCAGCAGTGAGTCGGCGCACGCCGGCTCCTACTACGCCTGGCTGGACGGGTACGGATCGACCCACACCGACACGCTGTCCCAGTCGGTGACCGTGCCCAGCGGCTGCAAGGCCACCTTCACCTTCTATCTGCACATCGACACCGCGGAGACCTCCAGCAGCACGGCCTACGACAAGCTGACGGTCACCGCCGGTTCGACCACCCTGGCCACCTACTCCAACCTCAACGCGGCTTCCGGCTACGCCCAGAAGTCCTTCGACCTGTCCTCGTACGCCGGCTCCACCGTCACCCTGAAGTTCAGCGGTGTCGAGGACTCCTCACTGCAGACCAGCTTCGTGCTCGACGACACCGCCGTGACGACCAGCTGATCACCGCCTGACACCGTTCGACCCCGGGCCCCGGTCGCCGCCTTCGCGGCCGGGGCTCCGGTGTGGATGTCCTGCGTGGATCTCCTGAGTGGATCGCCGGCGTGGATCCGGGAGCACCGGTGATACGTCCAAAGAGCGAGGAGGCCCCCATGCGCCGAACGATCCCCCACACGACCGTCGCACTCGCCGCACTGACCCTTGTTCTCGCAGGCTGCGGCAGCCAGACCGACAGCGGCAAGGGCGGCGACAGCAGCAGTGTGTCGCCGACTCCGTCGGATTCCGCATCCGCGTCCGCCTCGCAGGGCCGCTGCACGACGAGGACGGAGCTCCATGCCGCGGACAGCGGCAGCACGGTGTGTCTGGCGGTGGGCAGCACAGTCCGCATCAGCCTGGACGGCACCAAGAAGCGGCCGTGGAAGCCGGTCGCCGCGAGCGGGTCCGTCCTGGAGGCCGTCAACAGCGGCTTCGTGCTGCTGCCCGGGGATGCGAACGCCGCGTACAAGGCCGTGTCGCAGGGAAAGACCCGGCTGGAGTCCACGCGGCCGTTGTGCGCCGCCCAGACGGGCCGGGTCTCGTGCCTGGGGATTCAGGAGTGGTGGGTCACCGTGGAGGTGAAGTAGCGCTGCCGCACCGGGCTCTGCGCCGGAGGGCGGTGGCCCTCGGCCTCCCGGTGGGCCCGCTCGGCCTCACGGATCTGCCGGTCGATGCGACGGTCGTGCACGATACCGAGCACGGACGGCAGGACCAGCAGGACGAGGATTCCGAGAACGGTCAGCATTCCGATCAGTCCTTCGATGTGTGCCGTATCCATAGACACCACTGTCGCGCCGATAGCTCCTTACAAACAGTGGCAGGACTGCCGTAGACCCTCGAAATACTGCCAATCGTGGTGCACACTGGAGGCATGCTGAACAACGTCGCCGCCGTCGTGCTGGACGGCGTGAACCCCTTCGAACTGGCCGTCGTCTGCGAGGTGTTCGGCACCGACCGCAGCGACGACGGACTGCCCGTGTACGACTTCGCGGTCGCCTCGGCCGAGGGGCCGGTGCTGGGCACTCGCGCGGGCTTCTCCATGCAGGTCGAGCACGGCCTGGAGCGGCTGGAGGAGGCCGACCTCATCGCCGTGCCGGCGGGGGCCTGCTTCGAGACGCGGGAGTTCCCGCCCGAGCTGCTGGACGCCCTGCGGCGCGGGGTCGAGCGCGGGGCGCGGGTGCTCAGTGTGTGCTCCGGTGTCTTCGTGCTCGCGGCGGCCGGACTGCTCGACGGCCGGCGCTGCGCCGTGCACTGGTACCACGCGGACGATCTGGCGCGTGCGTACCCGCGGCTGAGCGTCGAGCCCGACGTCCTGTACATCGACGAGGGCCCGGTGGTCACCTCAGCGGGCACCGCCGCCGGCATCGACGCCTGTCTGCACATCGTGCGCAAGGAGCACGGCCCGGAGGTCGCCAACAAGATCGCCCGGCGCATGGTGGTACCGCCGCACCGGGACGGCGGGCAGGCCCAGTACATCGAGCGCCCGCTGCCCCGCTCGCACGGCGACACCGTCGCCGAGGTGCTGGTGTGGATGGAGCGGCACCTCGACGAGGAGGTCACGGTCGAGCAGCTCGCCGACCGCGCCCACATGTCGCCGCGCACCTTCGCCCGCCGCTTCCAGCAGGAGACGGGCACGACTCCCTACCGCTGGATCCTGCGCCAACGCGTGCTGCTGGCCCAGCGGTTGCTGGAGGCGACGGACGAGACGGTGGACGCGATCGCCGGCCGTACAGGGTTCGGCAACGCGGCCGCGCTGCGTCACCAGTTCGTCCAGGCGATCGGGACCACCCCGAACGCCTACCGCCATACGTTCAGGGGACCGGAAGCGGCCGCCTGACCGTCACCGGAGCACCGGCTTCAGCAGCAGCCTGTACGGCCGCAGCGTGATCCCGACCCGGGTCCTGTCGTTGGAGCCGGCCACCTGCTCGAAGCGGTACTTGGCCGACAGCGCCGCCGTGATCAGGCTCAGCTGCGCCATCGAGAAGTGGTCGCTGGGGCATTTGCGATTGCCGACGCTGAACGGCGCCATGGCGTGTTTCGGCACGTCCTTGACCCGGTCCGGAAGCCAGCGGTCCGGGTCGAACTCCAGGTTGCCCTTGTACGACTCCGCATCGCGTTGGATCGCGTACGGGCTGTACACGATGTCGGCCCCGGCCGGAATGCGATAGCCACCGAGTTCCGTGTCGGTCACCGCCCGCCGCGTCAATATCCACACGGCGGGGCGCAAACGCATGGCCTCGACGACGACATTGTTGGTGTGCCTGAGCTTGCGGACGTCCTCGAATGCAACCGGACGGACACCACCGGTGACCGATTCGACTTCGTCGCGCACCCGGTCCGCGTGTTCCGGGTGTTCCGCGAGGACCTGCAGCAGCCACATGATCGTGGACGCGACGGTTTCGCTGCCCGGGGTGACTATCGCGACGACCTGATCGTGGATCTCCTGTTCCCCGATCGGGTCGCCATTCTCGTCCTTCGCCTCCAGCAATGCCGTCAGCAAATCGTCCGGCTTTTGACCAGACGCCCGGCGCTCGGCGACGATCTCGTCGACCAGCAGATGCAAGTCGGCCAGGGCCCGGTTGAATTTGCGGTTGGGCGGCAGCGGCAGGTTGTACAGGGGGCCGAGGGGGACGACCATCCGCCGGTACATGCCGCGGAAGACGGTGGCGAGGGCCACGCACAGCCGCTCGGCGCGCTCGTCCATGTAGTCGCCGCGCAGCAGACAGCGGGCGGCGATGCGGACGGCCACGCGGAACGACTCGGAGGTGCAGTCGATCGTCTCGCCGGGCTGCCAGCGCTCGGTGAGGGCGTGCGCCTCCTCCTCCATGACCGGGCCGTAGGCGGGGATCGCGTCGAGCTTGAACGCGGGCTGGATGGTGCGGCGTTGGCGCCGGTGGCGGGGGCCGTTGGCGGTCGCGACGCCCTCCTTGCCGAGCAGTCCCTCCAGGGACTCCCACAGCGGGCCGGCGATGATGAAGTCAGGGTTCAGTGCGAGGGCTCCGGTGAGCGCGGGGGTGGTGGGCGCGTACACCGTCTTGGGGCCGAGCTTGAGGCGTACGACGTCGCCGTACTCGCGCAGCCGGGACATGAAGGCCAGCGGATCGCTCACCAGCTTCAGGCCGTGGCCGAGGACCGGTACGGCGCCGCCGGCGAGGGGCGGCTCACGCAGCTCGGATTCCGCATATATCTGCGGTTCGGGCCGCACGGACTCGACGGTCATTTCTCACCTGCCGCTTCGTTGTTGACGTACGGGGGCGTGGACCGGTCGTCCCAGCTGTCGACCATGTAACGGCCGGACTCGTGGTGGAACCAGTAGACGGTGCTGAACCAGTTCCGCATATTGCAGACACAGGCCCTTACGGCGGCACTCAGTTCTTTTCCCCGCACGGTGCCGTCGGCGAGTTCGTCGGCGAACCGTAATGCGCTGAGTTCGGCGACGAGGAATTCGGAGATGCATTTCTCGACGCGTCGCCTGACTTCGGCGACCGCCTCTTCCAGAGTCAGCCCCTCATATTTGATGAGACTGATTCCGAGATTGTGCACCTCGTCGCCCGCTATTTCCTTCGGGAGCGAGCAGAGGTCGTTGTACCAGGCGGCGAATTCCTGGCTCAGCAGCGCCGCCCGCCGATATGCCGGGTGTTTCCGTACGGTGTCCGGGAGTTCACATCCGGCGCTCGGCTCGAGCAGGTCGGTCCAGATCCAGTGCGCAAAGGTGAGCCTTCGGAGTCGGAGGTATTCCTCCACCGTCGGGATGATGCCCTCGGTGCGGTTGTGGAACTCCCGGTCGTACGCGTCGATCACCGTGTGGAAGTGCCGGGCGAAGCGGGCGTTCCACGTCCGCGGCAGGAACGAGTACAGGCGCACCATGGTGTCCGCGAACGCCGCGACCAGGGGATCGCCGTGGTGCAGGTGGTCCCGGGGGGAGTCGAGGGCCACATGCAGGCGGAGCCTGAGCCGGCGCCAGGCGGTCGGCCGCCGGTGGACGATGTCACGGTCGTGGCGGTCGTCCCAGACGAAGAACCATGCGCTGTAGTCCGCTATCGCCTGGAGCACCTCGTCGGGGGCGCCCAGGTAGTACCCGGCCATGAGGTCGGTGTAGCAAAGTCCGTCGGCATATTCCTCCACCTTGTCCGCCGGCATGAGCCGTTTCTCGAGCAGCCAGGTGCGCGTCTTCTCCTGCAATCGAGGCCAATACGGGTGCAGTTGTCGGGGAAACGCGGCCTCGATCACCGGAAGAGAGAGTGATGGTGGGACCGCGATCGCGGTCGCTGTGGTGCTGTGTGGGAAAACAGGCACGAACAAACCCCTCTCAGCCGCCAGTTGCACACACCCCTCCCGCTGTGCCGGGCGTGCGCCGTTGCGTATCCCCGCACTTCCCATTCAGCACCACAACTGACCGTTCTGGGAACGGATTTGCTTCACTCACTACCCCGAGGTGCCGAGAATCTCCCCTTGTGTGACTGATTATGGATCGCTACAAGCACACATCCGATCGAACGTGCGACGGACAGACGAACGGCGCCTGGTCGGGGAGTTAAGCCTGAACAGACGCCGTACGTATGGGAGTTGTGAGCACTGGGGATGACCCTGAGGTCTCAGTCGTTGGCGACGACGGGGTAGCGGGGCTCGTTCTCGGCCATCTGCCGCAGCGCGTCCTTGCGTTCGCGCTTGGACAGGCGGTCGATGTAGAGGTAGCCGTACAGGTGGTCGGTCTCGTGCTGCAAACACCGTGCGAAGTAGCCGGTGCCGCGGACCTTGATCGGGTTGCCCTTCTCGTCCTGCCCGGTCACCTCGGCGTAGTCCGGACGGGCGAGCGGCGCGTATGCGGTGGGCACGGACAGGCAACCCTCGTTGCTGTCGTCCAGGCGGCGCTTCTCCGCGGGCAGGTCGACGAGCTTGGGGTTGCAGACGACGCCCACGTGCCGGACGCCCTCGTCGTCGCCGCAGTCGTAGACGAAGACCTTCAGGTCGACGCCGATCTGGTTGGCGGCCAGGCCCACGCCCTCGGCGGTGCGCTGGCTGGCGAACATGTCCGCGACCAGCTGCTGCAGCTCCTCGCCGAAGTCGGTGACGTCCTTGCACTCCTTGTGCAGCACCGGGTTCCCGACGACCGTGATGGGTCTGGAGGTGCCGGCCTCGCGCCAGGCGTTCTCGCGCTCCTCGGTCTCCTCGGTGTCGATGACGAAGCCCTCGTCGTCCACGGGGAGCACGCCCGCGTGCTGCTGATCGGTGTCCTGCTGCGCCATGCCGACGTATGCCTTCCTGAAAACCTGGGGTCGCTGCTGATACAGGGTACGGGGACCGGTCAGCAGACCTCTTCCAGATCCCGCCAGTCCCGCGAGTCAGGACTGTCCGCGACCCACCCGTCCAGCAGCCCCCTCACCAGGGAGGCCGGCGCCGCGACGCCACACTCCCGCTCCGGCACCCACAACTGCCCGTCGGTCCTGTGTCCGAGCGGACCCGGGTGACCGGGTTCGCTGTGGTCATGGGGATCGAGGTGCTCCCCGTCGCCCTCGTCGGACGGCATCCGCGACTCGGAGCACATACGACAGAGCAGCCTCACGGAGGACGACCAGTCCTCGGCGGCGAAGCCGGCGTCCGCGGCGAGCTGCTCCAGGGCGTCCCGGTCGGCCTCGGTGGCCGCCTCCAGCAGCACCACCCACGTCGGCACCGGAGACGGCGCCCACAGCTCGATCTCGTCGAAGACGGGATAGGCGTGCCCGGCCGCCGTGGTCCGCTCACCGTGCGGGACCCCGTCATGGAGTACGACCTCACCCCACCGCCGACCGGAAGACGGCAGCGGAATCGACAGCACCTCGATCCGCGCCGGGTCCAGCCGCCGCCCCCACACCACCTCGGCCTCCCCCTCCGGGGACAGCCGTACGGCCGCGCTGCCGAGCTCCATCCCGAGCGGCTCGCCGTTCGCCGCGGCAGCGCCCGGCACCCGCAACCCGTAGGCCTGCCAGGCCCGCCGGGCCAGCGGCCAGTCCTGCAGGGCGGTGGCGGCGATGCCGACGTTCCACCAGTCGGGGGCGCCGGTCTCGCGGTCGAGCAGCGCGACGGCGCGCAGGCCGGCGGCGCGGGCCTGTTCCCAGTCGTGCCGGAACTTGTGCAGCAGGGCCAGGTTGAACCAGGACTCGGACAGCCACGGCTCCAGGTCGGCGGCACGTGTCAGCAGCGCGCCCGCGTCCTCGTACCGGCCGTCGCCGATCAGCGTGAAGGCGCGATCTGTGGCCTGCCGCCAGGAGGCGGAGGGCCGGTGCCGTCCCTTGCCGAAGATCCTCACGATTCCCGCCTGCCAGTTCCTTGGAGTGGGCTGGCTGTGCTGCCCCCGGACACCCTCTCATTCGCATCCAACCACGTGCGGCTGGAAGGGCGCTCATTACCCATGGGTTACCCAGCCGCAGGGACGGTCAGACAGTCCCTCGCCAGGACCCGGGCCAGTGCTTCCACGACCTCCGGAGCGTAGTCCCCGGCGGTCGCGAGGCGCAGCTCCTCCAGGGCCGTCAGGGGCCCGCCCGGCCCGGCGTCCCGCGCCTTCTCCTCGTAGGCGTTGACGGCCCTGACGATCCGGGCGGCGAGCGGCTGCTCCCGGTAGGGGTCGGCCTGCCGCTCCACGACCACGGCGACCGCGGCGTCGACCCCGGTCTGCCGTACGACGGCCCCGCCGAGCAGCGCGATCCGGCGCTGCTCGGCCGCGGGCAGTACGGCGGTGGCGCCCGCCGGCACCGGGTCGACCAGGCTGAGCTGCCCGATGTCGTGCATGAGGGCGGCGTACTCCAGCACGGTCAGCTCGGGCCGGGTGAGCCCGAGGTCCCGCCCGACGGCCCGGCTGAGGGTCGCCACCCGGCGGGCGTGCCCGGCGGGGGTGTACCCGGCGATCTCGGTGGCGCGGGCGAGGGAGGTGATGGTCTGGCGGTAGGTGGTGCGTACGGCGGCGTACCGCTTGAAGGACAGCTGGGTCAGCAGCAGTGGCAGCGAGAACACCGGCAGCGCCCACAGCCCGACCACGGCCACCGCGAGGGCCATCACCGCGCCCGTCGCACACACGGCCGACCCGATGCCGAGCAGGGCGTGCAGCTCGTCCCGCAGCAGCGGGCCGAAGGGCCACCCGGTCCGGGAGCGCGCGAGTGCGGCCGCGAGCACGGCGTCGCACAGGGCGGTCAGCGCGAGGAGGGCCAGGAGCAGCAGTGCGTACGCGGGCCCTCGCCACTGCTCGAACGCCCCACGGTTGTACAGGGGTTGGAAGCACACGGCGGCGAACCCGACGGTGAGCACGCGCCGCGCGAGATGGTCGAGCACCGGGCCCTGCCCGCGCGCGATGTGCGGCACGCTGCCGAGCAGTGCGGCGGCGAGCACGACGGCGACGACCTGTGTGACCCCGTGGTGGGTGGGCTGCCCGGCGTCCTCCCCGAGCAGCGCGTACGACAGCGCCCCGGCGGCGCCGAGCGGCGCGGCCTCCCTGACCCGGGCGCCGGTCCAGCGGTCGAGCTCGCCGACGGTGATGAGCACCCCGAAGGCGAGGGCGGTGGAGCGTTCCTCCAGACCGGTCCAGAGCGTGACGGCGAGGGAGCCGGCGGCGAGGAGGCCCGCACAGGTGTGGATGAGGACCAGCAGCGGCGGGCGCGAGGTCATCGGGGGGCTCCCGGCCGACTGGACGAGACGGACTGGGCCGGAACCATGTCGACCCGCTCCTCGTCGGCCGTCACCGCCGGACGCCACCCCTCCCGTCCGAGCGCCCGCACCAGCGCGGCGACCATCCTCGGGTCGAACTGCGCGCCCGCACACCGCTCCAGCTCCTCCAGGGCGACCGGGACGGGCCGGGCCCGCCGGTAGCAGCGCGTGGAGGTCATCGCGTCGAAGGCGTCCGCGACGGCCACCACCCTCGCGGATTCCGGGATTTGACTCCCGATCAGCCCGTACGGGTATCCGCTCCCGTCGAGCCGCTCGTGATGGTGCAGTACGGCGGCCCGGGCCTCGCCCAGAAAACCGATTCCGCGCACCATCTCGTGCCCGTACTCGGGATGCAGCTCGATCACCCGCCGCTCCTCGGGAGTCAGCGGGCCGTTCTTCCTCAACAGCCTTGTGGGGACGCCGAGTTTGCCCACGTCGTGCAGGATCCCGGCGAACCGCAGCACCTCGACCCGCGCGTCGTCCATGCCGAGTTCACGCGCGATCATCATCGACGCCTGCCCGACCCGCTCGCTGTGCCCGCGTGTGTAGCCGTCCTTGATGTCGACGGCCTGCACCAGCGCCCGGATCGTCGCCTGGTGGGCGGCGCGCTCCCGGTGGTACTGCGCGAACACCCACCAGGACACGCACATCGGCAGCAGCACGAGCAGCGCGGCGACGGGCCCGTACGGGCTGCGCCACAGGACGGCCATCATCAACCCGGCGAGCCCGTGCACGGCGACCGGCGCGAGGGTCCGCAGGAACAGCCCCCGCCAGGCCCGCCGCACCGGCGCGCTCCCCCGCCGCCCCGAAGGCGCGGGCGCTGCCCCCGTGGCCAGCGCGCGGATCCCGCCGTCCAGCGCGGTGAGCACCAGGCAGAAGGCGAGGACCGCGGCCCCGGCGGGCACCAGCGCGTACGGGAAGTCGCAGGCCACGACCGCGTCCCGGCCGCCCAGTGCCCAGTGCGTCTGCCCGGCCGCCCAGACCCCGAGCGTCAGCTGGGCGGCGCGCCAGATCCGCCGTAGCGCATACGGGCGTTGCTCGACCGGGGAGAGCAGCGCACCCGGCAGCGCGACGAGCGCGGCGGCCGGCGGCGGCAGCAGAAAGGCCCCGGCGAGCAGCACGGGGTAGAACGTTCCGGCGAAGCGCCAGCGGGCGGCGGCCTGCTCACAGCCGGCGTAGACCACGGCGAGCAGCACGACCGCCCACCAGGGGGTGTAGGTCCTGGGCAGCGGAAGCAGGCACCCGAGGGCGCCGAGGACCGTACAGGCGACGTACGCACGTGCCCGTGCCGGAACCGCCTCCATCACGCCCCTCCCCCGGCCGTGTCTGCTCAGGCGGATGAGCCTAGAGCGGCAGCGGGGGAGTCCGCGGGCTTATGAACCGCGGATTAGCACGTTCGAGTGACGGCAGCCCGTTCGTGGACCGCGCGCGGGAGTTCAGGACTCCTGCGGCGTCACGGGCGACGCGGTGATGTCGTGCTCGGGCACGGCCTGCCCGGAGCGGATCAGGTCGAGCCGCCCCAGGACCTTGGCGCGCAGGTCGCTCGGCACGTCGTCATGGCCGCAGCACCGCTTGACCAGCTTCTTCACGGCCTGCTCCAGGCCGTACTTCTCCAGGCACGGCGAGCACTCCGTGAAGTGCTGCTTGAACTTGTCGCGGTCGACGTCCGGCATCTCACTGTCGAGGAACTCGTAGAGATGGTCGAGTACCTCACTGCAGTCCGTCTCGTGCGGCTCTCCGCAGCTCATGAGCCCGAGCCTTTCGCTTCGTCCGACTCTCCGGCGCCGGCCGGGACCAGTCCGCGCTCGCGCGCGTAGTCCTCGAGCATGCCGCGCAGTTGACGGCGGCCCCGGTGCAGCCGGGACATCACCGTACCGATGGGTGTCCCCATGATGTCCGCGATCTCCTTGTACGCAAAGCCCTCAACGTCGGCGAGGTACACGGCGATGCGGAATTCCTCGGGGATCGCCTGGAGTGCTTCCTTCACGTCCGAGTCCGGCAGGTGGTCGAGCGCCTGCGACTCCGCGGAGCGCAGACCGGTCGACATGTGCGACTCGGCACGGGCGAGCTGCCAGTCCTCGATCTCCTCCGCCGCCGACCGCTGCGGCTCACGCTGCTTCTTGCGGTAGGAGTTGATGAAGGTGTTGGTGAGGATCCGGTACAGCCACGCCTTGAGGTTGGTGCCTTCGCGGAACTGGTGGAAGGACGCGTACGCCTTCGCGTACGTCTCCTGCACCAAGTCCTCCGCGTCGGCCGGGTTGCGCGTCATGCGCAGCGCGGCCGAGTACATCTGGTCGAGGAATTCGAGCGCGTCCCGCTCGAAGCGCGCGCTGCGCTGAGCGGTCGACTCCGCGCTGATGCCCTGGCCCTCGGGCAGCTCCGCCTGGCCGTTGTCGGTCCCTGCGTCGATCCCAGTGACCGGACCCACCTCCTCAAGATTCCGGGCAGCACCGAAACCGGTCCCACCAGAATCGGAGGATAGACGACTACCCGTCCCCGCCGCCCCTCGAATAGGGGTGGTCTTGGCCGCAGTCAGCACCGTCCAGTCCAGGTCAGTGCGGCTGCTGCGGCTCGGGCAGATGGTCGAACCCATGCGGCGGACTTCCTCTCCTACGACGATCGGTGCTGGTGGTTCAGCACTTCTGTCCGCCTCAACAGAGGTACGGTCCGCAACATTCCCGGGCCTTTACCCGAGTGACCCGGCCCACTTCACGACCGAGTCCGTGACGATCGCCACGGCGTCCTCCTGGGTGATCGCGGCCCGCTTCGGCACCGCGAACCCGTGATCGCCGTCGGGTACCTCGGCCAGCTCGTACGTCCCCTCGGGGAACTCCTCCGGCCTCCCGAAGGGGTCGTTGCCTCCCTGTACGACGAGCGTGGGCACCCCGGAGCCGAGCAGTTCCTCGGCGCGGGACTTCTCGGGCCTGCCCGGCGGGTGCAGCGGGAAGCTGAGCGCGAGCACGGCACGGGCGCCCAGCTCGACGGCCGTACGACAGGCGACACGGGCGCCGGCACTGCGGCCGCCGGAGATCACCGGCAGCCCTTGCCCGGTCAGCGCGGGCCAGATGCCCCGCCACCCGATGTCCAGCGTCTTCGGCGCGGGCGCGAGCTTCTTGCCGGCCACCCGCCAGGGCTGCTCGACGAGCGCCACGCTCACGCCGTGGCCGGGCAGCACCGCGGCCAGCGCCTGCAGGTCCCGCGCCTCGATGCCACCACCGGCGCCGTGGCTCACCGCGAGCACGAGCCGGGGCTTCTTCGCGTGGTGCCAGGTGATGCGGGCATCCCCGGCATCCGTACCAATGATCTCGGTCGTCACGTCGGACTCGTTCGTCACGTCAGAAAAGTGTGCCCTCTTCGGGGCCCTCGAGCTCCTTCAGCAGCTCCGGGCCGTTGTTGCGGACGTTGCTGACGGCCGTGGAGACCGGGTAGGCGCGCATCAGGCCCGGCGGGGGCGGGGCGAGGAGATCGCGCAGGTCGTCGAGGTCGGTGCGGGAGGGGTCGAGCCAGGAGTCCCAGCGGTCAGGCGTCAGCATCAGCGGCATCCGGGGGTGGATCTCGGCGAGCGCGTGCGGTCCCTCGGCGGGGGCCACGGCGAGGGGGCTCGTCTCGGCCTCCGTGGTGATGACGGAGCAGGTCACCCACCAGGACTGCGGGTGGTCGTCCGGCAGGGTCTTGTCCCGCCAGAACTCGTACAGCCCGGCCATCGCGAAGACCGACCCGTCGGCGGGCAGCACGAAGTAGGGCTGCTTGCGGGGCCGCTTCTTCTTCCCCTCGACCTCCAGGTCCCGCTCGCCCTTGCCGGTGACCCACTCGTAGTAGCCGTCGGCGGGGATGATGCAGCGCCTCGACATGAAGGCCTTCTTGTACGACGGCTTCTCGTGGACGGTCTCCGCGCGGGCGTTGATCATCCGCGCCCCGCCCTCGGGGGTCTTCGACCAGCTCGGCACGAGCCCCCACTTCAGCTTCCGCAGCTGCCGAACCGGTCGCGGGTCCGCCACGTCCTTAAGAGGGCGGTCGAGGACGGCGTAGACCTCCTTGGTCGGGGCCACGTTGTAGTCGGGCGCCAGGGTCTCCTCCGGCTCCCACTTCTCGATCTCAAAGATTCCTGCGAGATCCTCTGGCCCACGACTTGCTGCATACCGTCCGCACATACGTGCCACACTGCCAGATTCGACGAGACCTACGGGAGCCACCGCCGACAATGGACAGCACCGCTATCGCCTCGCTCTCCTCCCTCTGGGACAGGGTCTTCGGCACCCAGCCCGACCCCGACATGTGGGTGGTGATCGCGACCCTCGTCGCCGCGCTCGCCGTGATCGTCCCGCAGGGTCTGTGGCGCCTCTTCCGCAACGCCATCACCATCGCCCACGAGGGCGGCCACGGCCTGGTCGCGCTCCTCACCGGCCGCCGGCTCACGGGCATACGCCTGCACTCCGACACCAGCGGCCTCACCGTCAGCCGCGGCAAGCCGCACGGCCTCGGCATGATCCTCACCGCGGCCGCCGGTTACACCGCTCCCCCACTCCTCGGCCTCGGCGGTGCGGCCCTGCTCGCCGCGGGCCACATCACCCTGCTGCTGTGGCTGGCGACGGCCCTGCTGGTGGCCATGCTGGTGATGATCCGCAACGCGTACGGCGCCCTGACGGTGGTGCTGACGGGCGGCACGTTCCTGCTGGTGTCGTGGCTGGCGGGACCGCAGGTGCAGGCGGCGTTCGCGTATGCGGTGGTGTGGTTCCTGTTGGTGGGCGGGGTGCGACCGGCGTTCGAGCTGCAGGCGAAGAGGATGCGGGGCGGAGCCGGGGACTCGGACGCGGACCAGCTGTCGCGACTCACACACGTACCGGCGGGACTCTGGCTGTTCCTGTTCCACGCGGTGAGCTTGTGCTCGCTCATAGGTGGGGGACGTTGGTTGCTGGCGGTATGACCAGCTGCCTTCAGAGGCGCGGGACTGTGAATTTGCGGCTCCGCCGCGGCGCGCGACCAGCCACGATGGCGCCGCACCCGTACGACGGCCTGTACAACCCCCTGCTACTAAAGTGAACCCATGGCCCAAAACCCCGCCGCACAAACCGCCCTCTGGCCCGCCCCCCACGCGAGCGGAGCCGTCGACGCGACGGTCCACGTGCCGGGGTCCAAGTCGGTCACCAACCGCGCCCTCGTCCTTGCCGCCCTGGCGAGCGAACCGGGCTGGCTGCGCCGCCCCCTCCGCTCCCGCGACACCCTGCTGATGGCCGGCGCCCTGCGCGCCATGGGCGTCGCCATCGAGGAGGGCGTGGGCCCCGACGGCACCGGCGAGACCTGGCGCGTCCTCCCCACCGGCCTGCACGGCCCGGCCACGGTCGACGTCGGCAACGCCGGCACCGTGATGCGCTTCCTGCCCCCCGTCGCCGCCCTCGCCGACGGCGAAATCCGCTTCGACGGCGACCCGAGGTCGTACGAGCGCCCCCTGAACGGCGTCATCGACGCCCTGCGCGTCCTCGGCGCCCGTATCGACGACGACGCCCGCGGCACGCTGCCGCTGACCGTGCACGGGGGCGGGGCGCTGGACGGCGGCCCCGTGGAGATCGACGCGTCCTCGTCCTCCCAGTTCGTGAGCGCCCTCCTGCTGTCCGGCCCGCGCTTCAACCAGGGCGTGGAGGTCCGTCACGTCGGCTCCTCGCTGCCCTCCCTGCCGCACATCCGTATGACCGTGGACATGCTGCGCGCGGTCGGCGCCCAGGTGGACACCCCGGAGTCGGGCGGCGAGCCCAACGTGTGGCGGGTGACGCCGGGTGCGCTGCTCGGCCGGGACCTGACCATCGAGCCCGACCTGTCCAACGCGCAGCCCTTCCTCGCCGCCGCCCTGGTCACCGGCGGCAAGGTCGTGATCCCCGACTGGCCGGCCCGTACCACCCAGCCCGGCGACAAGCTGCGGGAGATCTTCACCGAAATGGGCGGTTCCTGCGAACTCACCGAGTACGGGCTGGAGTTCACCGGTTCGGGTGCGATCCACGGTATCGACGTGGACCTGGGCGAGGTCGGCGAGCTGACCCCGGGCATCGCGGCGGTCGCCGCCCTCGCGGACTCACCGTCCACCCTCCGGGGCGTGGCCCACCTGCGGCTGCACGAGACGGACCGGCTGGCCGCGCTCACCAAGGAGATCAACGAGCTCGGCGGTGACGTCACCGAGACCGCCGACGGCCTGCACATCCGCCCGCGCAAGCTGCACGGCGGGATCTTCCACACGTACGAGGACCACCGCATGGCGACGGCCGGCGCGATCATCGGTCTCGCGGTCGAGGGCGTGCAGATCGAGAACGTGGCGACGACGGCGAAGACCCTGCCGGACTTCCCCGACCTGTGGACCGGGATGCTCGGGGCGTAGGGACTTCCGCCATGCGCCGCTACGGCAAGCACACCGACGAGGACGACATCCGCTCCCGCCCGAACCGCAAGGGCAACCGGCCCCGTACGAACATCCGGCCCAAGCACGAGGACGCCGCCGAGGGCATGGTCCTCACCGTCGACCGGGGCCGCCTGACCTGCCTGGTCGACGATCGGATCGTACTGGCGATGAAGGCCCGCGAACTGGGCCGCAAGGCGGCGGTGGTCGGCGACCGGGTGGCCCTGGTCGGCGATCTGTCCGGCAACAAGGACACGCTCGCGAGGATCGTCCGCATCGAGGAGCGCACCTCGCTGCTGCGCCGCACGGCGGACGACGACGACCCGTACGAGCGCGTGGTCGTGGCGAACGCCGACCAGCTGGCGATCGTCACCGCCCTCGCCGATCCCGAGCCGCGCCCGCGCCTGATCGACCGCTGCCTGGTCGCGGCGTACGACGGCGGGCTCACCCCGCTGCTGGTCCTCACCAAGTCGGATCTGGCCTCCCCCGACGAACTCCTGGAGCTGTACGGGACGCTGGGTGTGCCCTACGTCGTGACCAGCCGCGAGGAACTGGAGAGCGGAGACGCGGTGGAGCGCGTACGCAAGCAACTGGACGGCAAGATCACGGCGTTCGTCGGCCACTCCGGCGTGGGCAAGACGACCCTGGTCAACGCGCTCGTGTCGCAGGAGCGGCGGCGCAGCACCGGCCATGTCAACGCCGTGACGGGCCGCGGCCGGCACACCACGACGTCTGCGCGCGCGATCCCCCTGCCGGACACCAGCGGCTGGGTGGTCGACACCCCGGGCGTACGGTCCTTCGGTCTGCACCACATCGACCCGTCCCGTGTCATCCACGCCTTCCCGGACCTCGAACCCGGCACGGAGGGCTGCCCCCGCGCCTGCAGTCACGACGAGCCGGACTGCGCGCTGGACGAGTGGGTGGCCGAGGGCCACGCGGATCCGGCGCGCCTGTACTCGCTGCGCCGGCTGCTGGCGACGAGGGAGCGCAAGGAGGGCGACTGACCTCCGCGTTGTTTGTGGGGCCGCGAGTCCGGTAAGTGCATAATCGCACCGAGCCGGACATACGGGAGGACAGCACATGGCGTGGCTGCTGGTGGTGGTGGCCGGGTTGCTCGAAACGGGTTTCGCCGTGTGCCTCAAGCTCTCCCACGGCTTCACCCGCCTGTGGCCGACGATCGCGTTCTGCATCTTCGCCCTGGGCAGCTTCGGCCTCCTGACCCTCTCCCTGAAGAAACTCGACGTCGGCCCCGCCTACGCGGTGTGGACCGGTATCGGCGCTGCGGGCACGGCGATCTACGGCATGATCTTCCTCGGCGACCTGGTGTCGACCCTGAAGATCGTCTCGATCAGCCTGGTCATCGTGGGCGTCATCGGCCTGCAGCTCTCCGGTTCCTCCCACTAGACGACCTGGCGTACGCGCGAGAAGTGGCACGCCACCCCGTCCCCGTCGAACTCCGGCACCTCATGGGCACACCGATTTCCGCTCCTCCTCGGCGAGCGTGGCGTACAGCGGGCAGCGCGCATGGAAGCGGCAGGCCGTCGCAGCGGAGGGTCGGGCTCGGTGGATCGCCGGGCAGCAGGCTCCGCGTCCGCTGCCGCCCTCGTTCCCGCTTCGGGTCGGGCTGGGGTACTGCGGAGAGCAGGGCCTGGGTGTAGGGGTGGCGGGGGCGTTCGAAGACCTCGTCGACGGGGCCCGCCTCGACCGTACGGCCGAGGCCGAGTTCCTCCTTGAGGCGCTGCAGCAGCTCCAGCACCCCTGCCTGGGCGGAGACGTCCAGCGCCGAGGCCGGCTCGTCGAGGACGAGGAGTTCCGGTTCGACGGACAGGGCGCGGGCGATGCCGATGCGCTGGCGCTGCGGTGGAGGGCGTGGACGCGGCCAGCGGGTCCTGGAAAACCATGGCCGCGGTTGCCGCGGATCCGGGTCAACTCCCGTTACCCGGCGCCGACGCGCTCCTGCCCGTCGAGCCGTACGGAGCCTCGTCCGACGGCGTTGCACGGCAGCAGATCGAACGCGGCGGGCGCGGTCGCCGACTTGTCGGACCCCGACTCCCCGACCGGGCCCAGGACTTCGCCCCGCTCCAGTGCGAGGCCGACCCCCCGCACGGCCGGTCTGGCGTCGAAGTCGACGTCCGGACCGCTCACTTCGAGCAGTGGACGCAGCAAACTCATCGGGACGCCCCTTCGAGGTCGGGTCGAGCGCGTCCCGCAGCTGGGCCCTCGGCCACTCCATCCCGCTCTACCAGCGGCCGGAGATCTCGCCGAACGTTCCGACCTGGAGAACTCCGACTGGCGGACCGCGACTACCCGAAGGTGAGCCGCCTGAAGTGGCCGACCGGCTCACGTAGTTGGTCGGATCGGGCAGCCGTCACACCATCTGCCGCGGCAGCGCCGTCCGCACCAGCTCCCCCACCCCGCCCTCACCCGGCGGCGCCGCCACGCACGACAGCGCCAGCCGGACGACCAGTTCGCAGGAGCGGGCCAGGTCCGCGGCGTCCGACTTGGGCGTCCCGGGCCCGGCCAGCACCGCCACGGCCCGGTCGCGGACGATCGCCACGAAGTCGCTGGGCGAGGGCAGCGGGCCGTCCGCCCGCCGCTGCGCCGGCACGGCCGAGGAGGACGGCACCGCGGACAGCGTCGGCGAGGGCAGGCGCTCGCTCCAGCAGCCGGTGAGCATGGCCCGTACGAGCCCGTTCTCGCGGGCCGTGGCCGCGGTCCACTCGGCGGTGGCGGTCAGCCGTTCGCGGGCGTCGCCGTGCGTGGCGAGCGCACGCTCGACGCCGGCGAGATAGCCGTCCGCCTCCCTTCTCACCAGCGCCCGGGCAAGGCCCTCCTTGCTGCCGAACTCGTTGTAGAGGGTCTGCCGGGACACTCCGGCCGCCGCGGCCACGTCCACCATCCGTACGGCGGACCACGGTCGGCGCGCCAGCGCCGTGTACGCGGCGTCCAGTAGGGATTCCCGCGCTGCAGGCATCATCGCCTCCCTGGGGCGAGCGGCTCTGCGCCCAGATTTGACGCGCACGGGGGCACTGTCAAGGGTTCGCGAGCGCACTCGGGGGCGCCCTTCGGGCACCGTGTGCCGCCACCCCGTCGATCACCGTGTGCCGCCAAGTGCGGCCAAACCGTGAGCAAGGCCCGGTGGCCCCGTGCCGACCTCGCCGGATAGCGTTCGTTCCATGCCGGACTACCTCGACGATCTCCGTTTCGCCCACGTCCTCGCGGACGCCGCCGACGCGGCAACGATGTCGCGCTTCAAGGCCCTCGACCTCAAGGTCGAGACGAAGCCGGACATGACTCCAGTGAGCGAAGCGGACAAGGCGGCGGAAGAAATCATCCGCGGCCACCTCCAGCGCTCCCGCCCCCGGGACGCGATCCTCGGCGAGGAGTACGGCGTCCAGGGCACCGGCCCCCGCCGCTGGGTGGTCGACCCGATCGACGGCACCAAGAACTACGTACGGGGCGTCCCCGTCTGGGCCACGCTCATCTCCCTGACGGAGGCCGCCGAGGGCGGCTACCAGCCCGTCATCGGCGTGGTCTCCGCCCCCGCGCTGGGCCGCCGCTGGTGGGCCGCCAAGGGTCACGGCGCGTTCACCGGCCGCAGCCTCACCTCGGCCTCCCGCCTGCACGTCTCCCGTGTCTCGAAGCTGCAGGACGCCTCCTTCGCGTACTCCTCGCTCTCCGGCTGGGAGGAGCGGGGCCGCCTGAACGGCTTCCTGGACCTGACCCGGGAGGTGTGGCGCACGCGCGCGTACGGCGACTTCTGGCCCTACATGCTGGTCGCCGAGGGCGCGGTCGACATCTGCGCCGAGCCGGAGCTCTCCCTGTGGGACATGGCCGCCAACGCGATCGTCGTGACCGAGGCGGGCGGCTCCTTCACCGGCCTCGACGGCCGCCCGGGCCCGCACAGCGGCAACGCGGCCGCGTCGAACGGCCTGCTCCACGACGAGCTGCTGGGGTATCTCAACCAGCGCTACTGATCCACCCGGCGCTACTGAGCAGTACCCGTAAAGACACAGATGAGCGCGTGCGCCCTCAATTGGCCGCACGCGCCCTCTTGTTGACCCCCGCTTTACCTGCGACTCTGAGAGTCCCCCCACTTGTGAACTTGTGAATCCCTGAACAAAGTGGATTCCTTTGGAGGTGGCTCCGTCCATGCTCGTCCGCGACGCCATGAGCACGGTGGTTCTGACCATCGGCCCCGACCACACCCTCCGCCAGGCCGCCGCCCTGATGTCCGCACGCAGGGTCGGCGCGGCCGTGGTCCTCGACCCCGACGCCGGCGGCATCGGCATCCTCACCGAACGCGACATCCTCAACTCGGTCGGCCTCGGCCAGGACCCGGACTCCGAACGCGCCCACGCCCACACCACCAACGACGTCGTCTTCGCCGCCCCGTCCTGGACGCTGGAGGAGGCGGCACACGCCATGGCCCACGGCGGCTTCCGCCACCTCATCGTCCTCGACCGCGGCGAGCCCGCGGGCATCGTCTCGGTCCGCGACATCATCCGCTGCTGGGCGCCGGCCCGACAGCACGTGCCCGCCTGAGCACGCAGGGGGACCAGAAAACTACATTGGACTTGATCCAAGTCGAGCAGGCATCCAAACTCACACCTGTTCGGAAAATGGTCCCCCTGCTGTTAGGCTGGGCTTCATGAGCGACCTTCTGGAACGACTGCGCGGCCGCGGATGGCGGATGACCGCGCAGCGGCGTGTCGTGGCCGAGGTCCTCGACGGCGAACACGTCCATCTGACGGCCGACGAGGTCCACTCCCGGGCCGTCGCCAAGCTGCCGGAGATCTCCCGGGCCACCGTGTACAACACCCTCGGCGAGCTGGTCTCCCTCGGCGAGGTGCTCGAGGTCTCCACGGACAAGCGCGCCAAGCGGTACGACCCGAACGCGCACCGGCCGCACCACCACCTGGTCTGCGCCCAGTGCGGCGCGATCCGCGACGTCCACCCGAGCGGCAACCCGCTCGCCGACCTCCCCGACTCGGAGCGCTTCGGCTTCAAGGTCTCCGACGTCGAGGTCACCTACCGCGGCATCTGCCCGAACTGCGCGGCGGCGTAGCACTTCCACCGAAGCCCCGGCCCCTTCTGGGCGCCGGGGCTTCGTGCTGTCTACAGGCTTCCCGAATCTGACGGTCCGTCATATCGTCGTGCGGCACCCCCCTCTCCGTACCGAACTCCGCAAGGAGCAACCGTGGGAGATCCGCACCCAAAACTCCACGCCACCGATCTGACCCGTACCTTCGGCCGTCCACCCCACACCGTCGACGCCCTCGGCCCGCTCGATCTCACCGTCGCCCCGGGCGAGTTCGTCTGCCTGGTCGGCCCGTCGGGCTGCGGCAAGTCGACGCTGCTGCGCATCGCCGCGGGCCTGCTCCGCCCGAGCACGGGCACCCTGACGATCCGCACCGACAGCCCGCGTCCGGCGGCCATGATCTTCCAGGACTACGGCATCTACGACTGGAAGTCGGTCCGCGCCAACGTCCGTTTCGGCCTGGACATCGGCCGCGTCCCGCGCCGCGAGGCGAACGCACGCGCCGACACCTGGCTGGCCCGTATGGGCCTGTCCGACTTCGCCCACGCCTACCCGGCGACCCTGTCGGGCGGCATGCGCCAGCGTGTGGCGATAGCCCGTGCGCTCGCCGTCGAGCCCGAACTCCTGCTGATGGACGAGCCGTTCGCGGCGCTCGACGCCCAACTCCGCACGATCCTCCAGGACGAACTCCTGGAGCTCACCCAAACGACCCGCACCACAACGCTGTTCATCACGCACAGCCTGGAGGAGGCCATCGTCCTCGGCGACCGCGTTCTCGTGATGTCCGCCCGCCCGGGCCGGATCATCGCCGAACACCGCCCGCCGTACCCGCGGCCGCGCACCGGCGACATACGCACCATGCCCTCGTTCACGGCCCTGAAGAGCGAGCTGTGGGACCTGCTGCGGAAGGAGGCTGCACCGGCATGACCACCATTGCCCCGGACCGGGAATCGGTCCTGGTACGCCGCCCGGGCCCGGAGGAACTCCACCCCGTACGCGCCCACCGCCGCAGGCGGGCCCTGGAGGTGTCCCTGGCGGCAGCCGTCCCGGTCCTCCTGGTCCTCCTGTGGCAGCTGGCCGCCGCCCGGGCCTGGATCGACAGCCGCGTCTACCCGGCCCCGTCCACGATCCTCGCCGACGGCTGGGACCGGGCCGCGGCCGGCGAGTTGTGGCCGGACGTGTGGGCGACGCTCAAGCGCGTCCTGGCGGGCTATGCGATCGGTACGGTGGCGGGCTACGCGCTCGGCCTCCTGATGGGCTCCCTGTCCCTGGTCCGCGCGGCCCTCGAGCCCCTCCTGGACGCCCTGTACGTCGTCCCGAAGCTGGCCCTGCTGCCGATCTTCCTCAACATGTTCGGCCTGGGCGAGGGTCCGCAGGTGGCCCTGGTGGCGGCGACGGTCTTCTTCTTCGTCTGGATCTCCACGATGTCGGCGGTGATCGCGGTCCCGTCCGGCCACCGCGACGCGGGCCGCGTCTTCGGGGCCTCCCCCTGGCAGATGTTCCGGCACGTCCTGCTGCCCGCCTCGCTCCCCTCCGTCCTGGTCGGCGCGCGGATTGCGGCGGGCGTGGCGGTACTGGTGATCGTCGCCTCGGAACAGATCGCCGCGACCAACGGCCTGGGCCACCTGATCTTCGACTCCCGCGCACTGTTCCAGAACGACGTGATGTTCGTCGGCATCGTCTGCGTGGCCGTACTCGGGGTGCTCTTCTCCGAACTGGTGCGGATCGCGGGCCGCTTGCTGACCCCATGGGCACCACGCGACCGCGGAAGGGGCCAGTCATGAGAAGGCGCACGTACGGCGGTGCGGTCGCCATGGTCGCCGCGCTGCTCGCGTCGGCGGCCTGCTCCTCGTCACCGTACTCGGACGACACCGGAGCGAAGGCAGGCGCCGGAGCCCGCACGATCCGCCCGGTCGACGGCTGCGGCAAGACGTCCTGGACAAACCCCGCCGACCTCTCGGCGGACCGCGTACCGGCCCGCTGCGAGGCGCTCGCCCCCGCCGCACAGCCCCTCCCCAGGACACGGAAGCTGACGATCGCGACGGGAACACTGAGCGCCGAGTACGTGGCCCCGCTCGAAGTCGCGCTGGACAAGGGCGAGTTCAAGGCGGAGGGCCTGGACGTCACGCTCAAGGTGCTGCCGACGCCGGACGCACTGCCGCTGTTGGCCAAGGGCGACATCGACGCGCTCTGGGCGGCCCCGGAGGCGGCGGTCATGAACGGCATCAAGGGCGGCTTCGACATCAAGTGGGTCGCGGGGAACTTCTCACCGGACCCGAAGTCGAAGAGCGGCCTGTGGGCACGGCTGAAGAAGGGCGAGACCGCGACGCAGGTCCCGATGGCGGGCCGCACGCTCGGCACGATGATCGGCAAGGGTTCCGTGATCGCGTACCCCATGCAGAAGGCCCTCGCCCGGCACGGCGGCGGCCTGGACAAGATCCAGTACCGGCAGCTGGGCTCCGCGGACGTCCTCACCGCGCTGCAGAACGGCGGCGTCGACTCGGCCTGGCTCCTGGACCCGGTCTGGCGCAAGGTCGACGGCAAGGCGGGCTACGCCTTCCTCGGCGGCCAGCCGCCGGGCGAACCACTGGGCGGCATGCTGTACGGCCGCACGCTGCTGAACGACGACGTGGACGCGGGCGTGGCCCTGCTCAGGGCCTACATCCGCACGGTGAACACGTACTTCGCGTCGAACTACAAACAGGACGCGAGCTTCGTCACATATCTGTCCAAGCTCCTGAAAATCGACAAGTCGATCCTGAAGTCCACCCCGCCCCTCCGCATGGACTGGGAGATCCGCAAGAACACCACGACCCGCCTGCAGTCCGCCTACGCGGCCCAGGGCGCCGAGCAGGGAGACCCGGTCCCGGAGTCGAAGACGGTGAACCGCGCCTTGTACGAAGAAGCGGTGGGACACATCCCGTAGTTCCGCGAATACACCAAGGGCCGGAGTCCAGTGACTGGACTCCGGCCCTTGGCCTTGAGTAGCGGGGACAGGATTTGAACCTGCGACCTCTGGGTTATGAGCCCAGCGAGCTACCGAGCTGCTCCACCCCGCGTCGGTGAACTGAACGTTACGTGAAGGACGCGGCCAGAAGCAAATCGCTTTCCGGGGCCTCGACGGCCCCGGCTGCAGGCAGTCTGCCACCGCTTACGCAGTCAGCTCCTGCCGCAGAGCGTCCCGCAGCCGCGTGGCCCGCTCGGACACCGCCGCCGGCCCCAGCGTCACCGCCCGGTCCGCCCACCGCTGTCCTTCCGCCAGTTCTCCCCGACGCGCGTAGACCAGGGCCAGCCGGAGCGCCGCCCGCCCGTGCCCCGCGTCGGCGGCCCGCGTCCACCACACCGCGGCCTCGGGCTCACTCCCCTCCCGGGCCAGCAGCAGTCCGAGATTGAAGGCGCCGTTGCGGGACCCGGCCTCGGCCGCCGTCCGGTACCACCGGGCCGCCTCCACCACGTCCCCCCGGGCCGCCGCCATCATTCCCACCCGCACCTGCGCACGCCGATGCCCCTGGGAAGCAGCCCGCTCGTACCACTCCTCGCACTCGCTCTTCTCGTGCGCGGGCTCCCCGAGCTCATGGGCGGGCTCCGGCGGCCGGCGCGCATCGAGCACGGTCGCCAGCCGGTACGCCGCCTCCGCGCTGCCGCCTCCGGCCGCACACCGCAGATGCCGCTCGGCCGCCGGCTCGTCCCCGTCCCGCAGCCGGGCGATGCCGACCTGCAGCGCCGCCTCCGTGTGCCCGGCGGCAGCGGCGCGCTCGTACCACCGCAGCGCGTCCGCGTCCTCACCGCGCCCGGCGTTCAGAATCCCCAGGTTGAACGCGGCGTCGACGCTCCCCGCCTCGGCGGCCTTGGAGAACCACGGCTCGGCGCCCGTGGCGTCACCGCCCTGCAGCAGCAGAATGGCGAGCGCGTTCGCCGCCTCCCGGTGCCCGGCGTATGCGGCCCGCCGGTACCACTGCTCGGCCTGCGCGGTCCGGCTCTGCTCGGCGCAGAGCAGCCCCAGGTTGTACGCGCCGTTGTCGTCGCCGGCGTCCATCGCCGCCCGGTACCACCGCTCGGCGGTCTGCGTCTCGCCGCGCTCGGCGTGCAGCGCGCCCAGCGCGTTGGCCGCGTTGCCGTCGCCGTCCTGCGCGGCCCTGAGCCACCACACGGCGGCGCTCTCGGTGTCCCCGGCGTCGCGCAGCAGGAAGCCCAGCGCGCACGCGGCCCGTGCCTCGCCGTCCTTCGCGGAGGTCAGGTACCAGCGCCCGGCCTCCTTGAGCTCCCCGCGCTTCTCCAGGATCGCCCCGAGGTGCAGCGCGGCCCTGCGGTGCCCGCGCGCGGCGGCCTGCCGGTAGAACTGCTCGGCCTGGGCCAGCAGTTCGACACCGTTGTCAGACCCGCCCTCGCCCTCAGCCACGGCCCGGCGATCAAGCACGCGCGCCAGCCGGTACGCCGCCTCCCGGTGCCCCCGCTCCGCGGCGGCCCGCATCCAGTCCTCGGCCCCGCCGCCCCCGCGGTGCTCCAGCAGATCGGCGAGTGCGTACGCCCCCAGGGCGTGCCCCTGCTCGGCGGACTGCCGCAGCCAGTACTCGGCGGCAGGCTCGTCCCCGCGCTCGCGGTGGTGCCGCCCCAGCGCATGCGCGGCCGCGGCGGACCCGGCGACGGCGGCGATCCGCCACCATCCGGCGGCCTCGTCGGCGTATCCGCGCTGATGAAGAAGAACCCCCAGGTTGTTGGCGGCGGCGCGGTCGCCCGCGGCGGTGGCGGCACGCAGATGGGGCTCGGCTCCGTCGAGATCACCGCGGCGCAGCAGCATGGCCCCGAGGACACTCATCGCCTCGACGTCGCCGGCCTCGGCGGCGAGCCGCTGACGAACTTCCTCGACGGCCTCCTCAGCCACCTCCCCGGCTTCGCCCGGTTCGGAAGGCTGCACAAATCGCCCCGTCTCGAACAGAGTTGCCTTGTCCCCCATAACGTCCATCGTCGCACCACCTGCAACCTGGGTACACCTGGTATACCGCAGCCAGTGAGGTCACTTCAGCGTTTTGTCGACATGCCCACAGAGAGACAAGTCAAACACAGTTCGCCCAACTCCCCACGGCGGCACGTCCATCCCCCGGGTCGGCACATGCGTTCGCACACGTCGAAGGCCCGGATCCTTGAGGATCCGGGCCTTCGACTGCAGTAGCGGGGACAGGATTTGAACCTGCGACCTCTGGGTTATGAGCCCAGCGAGCTACCGAGCTGCTCCACCCCGCGTCGTTGTTCGGCAACCGTATCACGACGCGGGGTGGGCCCTTGATCAGCCGCTGCCGGAGCTCTTGCTCGGGCTCGGACTGCTGCTCGGCTTACTGCTGGGACTGCTGCTCGGGCTCGGGCTGCTGCTGCCCGTGCCGCTGGTCTTGTCGGCCTTGGCCTGCGCCTCCTCGGCCCGCTTGAGCGCGGCCTCGAGGTCCTTCTGCGCCTCGCCGTAGGCCTCCCAGTCGTTCTTCTTCAGGGCTTCCTGGCCGGCGTCGAAGGCCTTCTGGGCGTCCTTCAGCGCCTGTTGCACCGTGGGATTGGTGGACGTCGGCGGTTTGGTGGTCCCCTCGTCCGGTGGCGTGGTGGTCGAACCCTCGGCTCCGAAGACCTTGTTGAGGGCCTGCCCGAGCGTGTCCTCGAAGGCGTAGCTGGTGCCGTAACTCACCAGGACCTTCCGCAGGAGCGGGTACTTGAGTCCACCACCGCGTACGTAGACCGGCTCCACGTAGAGCAGTCCTCCGTCGAGTGGCACCGCCAGCAGGTTGCCGTACTCGACGTCCGAATGGCCTCTGCTCAGCAGGCTGATGGTCTCGGCGATGTCCTGTTCGGAGTTGAACTGACTCTGAACCTGTTTGGGCCCGTTGACCGTTGTGTCCGTCGGCAGTTTCAGGAGTCTGATCTTGCCGTAGTCGGGTGTGCCCGCCTCGGAGTCGACCGCCATGAACGCGCTGAGGTTGTCACGGCCGTTGGGCGTGAAGGTGGTCGTCAGCGAGAACGCCTGCGCCGGCTGGTCGGGCATCTTCATGCTCAGGTAGTACGGCGGCACCGCGTTGCCCGACTTGTTGGTCGGGTCGTCCGGCACCTGCCACACCTCCGAACCGCTCAGGAACGTCTGCGCGTTGGTGACGTGGTAGCGGCTGAGCAGCTCGCGCTGGACCTTGAACAGGTCCTGCGGGTACCGCAGATGGGCCATCAGGTCGTTCGAGATGGCGGTCCGCGGCTTCACCGTGCCCGGGAAGGCCTTCATCCAGGTCTTCAGGACCGGGTCCTCGGTGTCCCACTGGTAGAGGTTGACCTGGCCGGTGTACGCGTCGACGGTCGCCTTCACCGAGTTGCGGATGTAGTTGACCTGGTTCTGCTGGGCCACCACCGCGCGCGAGGTGTTCGTCGCGGTCAGCGAGTCGGCCGTCGTGTCACCGAGGGTCGTACGAGAGGCGTACGGGTATCCGTTGGTCGTCGTGTACGCGTCGACGATCCACTGGATGCGGTGGTTCACCACCGCCGGGTAGGCGTCGCCGTCGATGGTCAGCCAGGGCGCCACCGCCTCGACGCGCTCCTTGGGGGTGCGGTTGTACAGGATCCGCGAACCCTCGCCGATCGCACCGGAGTAGAGGATCTGCGGCTCGTTGAACGCCACCGCGTACGCGGCCCGGTTGATCGGGTTGGCGAGGTTGACGCCGCTCTTGGCGGTGTAGCTGGTGGTCTTCTCGCCGTTGTCGTCGGAGTAGTCGATCTCCTTCTGGGGACCGCCGACGATGGAGTAGGTGGTGGTCTTCTCGCCGTAGTAGACCCGCTGCTGGTACGTGCCCAGGTCGCCCTTGGACGGCAGGTTGTACTCGGTGAAGACCGGGCGGCCCTCGGAGTCGGCCTCGGTGCCCTTGGCGGCGACCACGCCGTATCCGTGGGTGTAGCGGAAGTGGTCGTTGATCCAGTTGTTCTTCGGGATGCCGTTGAGGTTCAGCTCCCGCAGACCGATGACCGTGTCCTGGTCCTTGCCGTCCTTGGAGTACCGGTCGACGTCGAGGTTGGTCGGGAACGCGTAGTAGTTGCGCATCTGCTGGAGCTGCTGGAACGTCGGTGAGACGACGTTCGGGTCCATGATCCGGATGCTTGCCGCGGCATCGACGTCGTCACGCAGCTTGGTCTTGTCCTTGGTCGTACTCGTCCCCGAGTACTCCGTGACCTTCGTGTCGTCGATGCCGTACGCCTCACGCGTCGCCTTCAGGTTCTTCTGGACGTACGGCGCTTCCTTGGCCTGCTCGTTGGGCTGGACCTGGAACTTCTGGACGATCGCCGGGTAGAGCCCGCCGATCAGGATCGCCGAGAGCACCATCAGGCCGAAGCCGATCACGGGCAGCTGCCAGGTGCGCCGCCACAGGGTGGCGAAGAACAGCAGCGCGCAGATGACGGCGATGCAGAAGAGGATGGTCTTGGCCGGCAGGTAGGCGTTCGCGTCGACGTACCTGAGGCCCGTCCAGTTGTCCGTGGCCTTGAAGTCGCTGGACTTGACCGCGAGTCCGTACCGGTCGAGCCAGTACGCGACGGCCTTCAGGGCGACGAAGATGCCGAGCAGCACCGAGAGATGACCGGTGGCGGCGGCGGTGGCACGCGCGCCCGGGGAGGTGATCCTGAGGCCGCCGTACAGGTAGTGGGTGAGCGCGGCGGCGATCAGGGAGAGGATCGCGGCGGCGAAGCCGAAGCCGACCAGGAAGCGGTACCAGGGCAGGTCGAAGGTGTAGAAGGAGATGTCGAGGTGGAACTGCGGGTCCTTCTGGTGGAAGGGCACGCCGTTGACCCACATCAGCCAGGTGCGCCACTGGCTCGACGCCGAGGCGCCGGCGATCAGCCCGACGAGCGAGGTGAGCCCGAGCAGCAGCCACTTCTTGTACGGCGCGATGCCCATCCGGTAGCGGTCGAGGCTCTGCTGCTCCATCGACATGGCGCTCAGCGGCGGCCGCAGGCGGTGCGCCAGCCAGATGTTGAAGCCGACCGCGAGAGCCATCAGCAGGCCGAAGACGAAGAACAGTCCGATCTTCGTCCACAGCGTGGTCGTGAAGACGGACGAGTACTTCACGGAGCGGTACCAGAGCCAGTCCGTCCAGAAGCCCGCGAACATGGTGAACGCCATACCGAGCACGGCAAGGACGCCCAGTGTCATGAGCAGGGTCCGGACGCGCCGGGACGGGCGGCCCACTCTGATCCGTGGCCCCGTCGGGCCTCCGCCGCGGTCCGGCATCTGGAAAGCCAAGGTGCGCACCTCGAAGTCGCTGTCGGTTCGTCAGGCCCGCGTGTTCGTGGACCTTCCGTGGCCCCCCGTGATCGTGGGCCCACACCTATGCAACTTACTCACCGTTTACTCGGTTCCCGATTCCGGCCATGAACGAGGCAGGATTGTGACCATGTCCAACACACCCATGGCAGCGAGCCCGCTCACCCGGGCCGTACTCGAGATCGACGAGTACGCCTCCGGCCTCGGCTGGGACCAGCCCGCCCGCCTCTTCGCCCTCGTAGACACCGCTCGGCTGCGGGCCCAGGAACCCGCGCTCGCGGCCCAGCTCGGTCTGGAGGACGAGTCCGAGAGCGCCGGTCTCACCCCGATCGAGCAGGAGGAGATCCCGGCCGGCAAGGCGCTGGACGAGTTCCTCGCCACGATCGCCTGGCCCGACGCGGTGGCCGGCTGCGCGCTCACGGTGGAGCGGCTGATGCTGCCGCCGTCCGCCGAGGCGTCCGTCCCTCAGGGCCTGGACGAGGCCCGGCTGGCGAAGTGGGTGGCCGAGCATCCGGACCGTCAGGAGGTCCGGATGACGGTGGCGGTCCTGCGGGACGGTGCCCGTGACTCGGCGCTGCGCCTGCGCGAGAAGGACACCCCGACGGAGGTCCTCACGGGCGGGGACCTGGTGCCGGGTCTGGCCCAGGCGCTGGCGGCGACGTTCGAGGAGTAGCCGGTCCGGCTACTTCGCCGTGCACTTCGGCAGGTCGGCGGTGTTGCCGCTGCGGATGTCCTTGAGCGCGCCGAGGGCGTCGTCGATGGTGCTCACCTTGACGAGCCTGAGGCCACTCGGGGTGTCCTTGGCGGCGGCCGCGCAGTTCTCGGCGGGGGTCAGGAAGTACCGGGCGCCCTTGTTGCGGGCGCCGACCGTCTTCATCTCGATGCCGCCGATGGGGCCGACCTTGCCGTCGTCGTCGATCGTCCCGGTGCCGGCGACGAACCTGCCGCCGGTGAGGCTGCCCGGCGTGAGCTTGTCGTAGATGCCGAGCGAGAACATCAGGCCGGCGCTCGGTCCGCCGACGTCGGCGAGCTTGATGTCGATGGTGAACGGGAACGTGTGGTCCGTCCCGGCGGAGATCCCGACGATGGCGCGCTTCTTGCCGCTGTCGTGAGAGGTCGTCGACGTCATGGTGATGTTCTGGGTCTTGGTCGCCGTCTTGTTCTTCTTCTCGGCGGCGGCCTGCTCCTTGGCCGGCACGACCGTGAAGACGACGTCCTCGCCGGGCTTGTGCTTGGTCACGAGCTTCGCCACGTCGCCCGGTTCCTTCACGGCGGTGCCGTCGACGGCCTTGATCACGTCTCCGGCGTGCAGCTTGCCCTCGGCCGGCGAGTCCTTCACCACGGTCGAGACGATCACGAAGGACTTCACCGGGATGCCGAGTTCCTTCAGGGCGGCGACCTTGGCGCTCTCCTGGGACTGGCTGAACTCCTCGGCGTTCTCCTGGGTCGACTGTTCCTCGGTCTTGCCGTCGGGGTAGAGGGTGTCGTGCGGCACGACCTTGTAGTCGTGCGCGAGCCACCCGTAGACGGCCTCGACCAGGTTCATGTTGTAGTCGGCGCTGGTGACCCGCACGGTGGTCATGTTCAGGTTGCCGCTGGTCGCATAGGTCTTGTGCCCGGAGATCTGCAGCACCGGCTCGCCGTCGTGGTCGCCGAGCGTGTTCACGGTCGGCCCGGGGGACATCTCCGAGTACGGCACGGTGATGAACACTCCCGCGCACAGGAGCGCGATCAGCATCAGGGTGGAGGCGAGCATCGTCGCGGTGCGGCGTGGCATGCCAAGACAGTACGGGACGGGTCTGTCAGCGCACCGTCAGCCCCACCTCTGTCATGTACCGGTGTGGGACTTCTCCATGGCTTCGCGGAAGCGTGCGTACCCGTCGAGCTCGGGTCCGTCGCTGCGCATCTTGCGGGTGCGGTTGGCCCAACTGCCCCACACACCGGCGCCTATCGCAGCGAGGAGAGGAATCAACAACCAGACGAGCGCCCCCATGCCGACCTCCGACCCCAGCGGGCAACCGCAAAGAACTGACTGATCAGCAGATTAACCAGCCACACTGACAACGCTCGCGTCAGGGGTGCGGTTACGCAACCGGAAACATGCGGAGGTCACGCAGGCGGGGGCAGGCGCCGGGGATCAGCAGGCTCCGACCCACTCCTCGGTGCCGTCGGAAAACGTCTGGTGCTTCCAGATGGGCACTTCGTGCTTCAGATCGTCGATCAGCTTCCGGCACGCCTCGAAGGCCTCTCCCCGGTGCGGACACGAGACGGCGACGACGACGGCGAGATCTCCGACGGCGAGGTCACCGATGCGGTGCACGGCGGCCAGGGCCCGCACCGGGTACTCGGCGACGACCTTCTCGGCGATCCGTCGCATCTCGGCCTCGGCGCTGGGGTGGCACGAGTAGCCGAGCCGGTCGACGTCGGCACCGCTGTCGTGGTTGCGCACGGTCCCCACGAACAGCGCGGTCCCGCCGGCGGCGTCGTCCCCGACGGCCCGGAAGACCTCGTCCACGGACAGGGGCGTCTCACGGATGCCGATCAACTTGATCGGGTCCTGGGCGACCTGCTCACCGGGGTGATCGTTCATGGATGCCATGCCTCCATCGTGCCCCACCCCTGGGAACACGGGGAATAGCGTTTTCACCCGGCACACGCGCGTGCGGGTTTGGAGCGTCCTACAGGGCGCGGCCCCGCAGAAGGGAAGGATCCCGGCCGCTCAGATCCGTCGCCGCGCCTTCCGCGCCCGCCGCACCACGGCAGCCGCGCCCAGCAGCGCCACCGTCGCCCCTGCGGCTCCGGCCGCGGTCGCGTCCTTGCGGCCCAGCCGCCGGCCGGCGACCGTGTGCCTGCCGGAGACCTCTTCCAGCAGCTCCGCGAGCACTTCCTCGTTGGTCCACTGGGGCCGCCATCCCGCGTCGTGCAGCCGGCTCCCGCTGACCACCCACGGGTACATCGTGTACGCCAGGTCCCCGGCCGGGGACGGTGTCAGCCCGATCCGGTGCAGCCGGGCCGCCGCGCCCAGCGCGACGGCGGACGGCAGTTCCATCCGCCGGATCCCGCTGAGCTCCTCGACCTCCTCCTGCTCCAGCCACCCGTCGCACCCGACGGCGAGTTCCCCGTCGACCTTCTCCAGGACGGCGTACTCCAGAGCGCTGCACAGATCCTCGACGTGGCAGAACTGCCAGGCGGGCCGCGACCCGGCGACGACAAGCAGCCGCGGTGATTCGAAGTACCTGGTCAGCGCGGTGTCGGTGCCTCCGACCAGCACCGCGGGGCGTACGACCGTGACGTTGAGCCCGGGGTGCGCGCGCGGGGCGCGCCGCGCGAGCCGTTCGATCTCCAGCAGGTCACCCACACCGGTGGCCTCCGCGGTCGCCCGCAGTTCGGCGTCCTCGGACAGGGGCAGCTCGTTGTCCGGCAGTGCGCCGTACACCATGGCGGACGTGCACAGCACGACGCGGTGGATCCCGGCCGCGGCGGCAGCCGTCAGCACGGTCTGCGTCCCCCGGACGTTGTAGGCCGTTCGGGCGGCGGCGTCGGTCTCCAGGTCGAGATCGAGCGCCAGGTGCACCACCACGTCCGCGCCCCGCAGCTTGTCCGCGATGGCCGGATCCCGCACGTCCAGGATGTGCCACTGCGCCGCCGCGCACTCCCCGCGCCGCTCGTCGATGGCGATGACCTGCTTGATCTCGTCCGAGGCGACGAGCCGCTCGGTGAGCAGCGCGCCGATGCCGGACGCGGCGCCGGTGACCGCGACGACGGGCCCGCGCGTGGCGGAATTGGTTGACTCGTTTCGCGCTGCGCGAACCTGCGGATCTGGGGAACTCACCGGGCGTCTCCAGCGGTTGTCTTCAGTACGAGCGCGAGTGACGCGTACGTACCAGGTGGCATCCATCCTGCCGCAGGCCAAGAGTCGGCGAAGCACCGAGGCCCGAACCGCCCATGGTGTCTACGCTGGGTGGTGTTATCGGGCAGCCGTGCCGTCGGAGACAACCGGCGGCCTTACCAGCCGAGGAATCCCGTGAGTGACACCCCATTCGGATTCGGCCTTCCGCCGGAGGAGCCGGAAGACGGCGACGAGGGCAAGAAGAAGGACCAGCAGAGCGGTGGTGGTCAGGGCCCGGCCAACCCGTTCGGTTTTGGCGGGCTGCCCGGCGCCGGGGGCTTTGGCGGCCCCGGTGCGGACAACCCGCTCGCTGCCATGTTCGGTTCGCTGAACCCCACCGACCTGGGCGCGGCCTTCCAGCAGCTGGGCCAGATGCTCTCGTACGAGGGCGGTCCGGTGAACTGGGACATGGCCAAGCAGATCGCCCGCCAGACGGTCTCCCAGGGCACGCCTGACGGCACCAAGGACGCGAGCGTGGGCCCCGCCGAGCGCTCCGCGGTCCAGGAGGCCGTCCGCCTGGCCGACCTGTGGCTGGACGACGCGACATCCCTGCCGTCCGGCGCCGGCACCGCCGTGGCGTGGTCGCGCGCGGAGTGGGTCGAGGCGACCCTGCCCGCGTGGCAGGAGCTCGTCGACCCGGTCGCCGAGCGCGTCGGGGCGGCGATGGGCGACGTCCTGCCGGAGGAGATGCAGGCCATGGCGGGCCCGCTGATCGGCATGATGCGCTCCATGGGCGGCGCCATGTTCGGCACGCAGATCGGGCAGGCCGTGGGCGTGCTCGCGGGCGAGGTCGTCGGCTCGACCGACATCGGCCTGCCGCTCGGGCCGGTCGGCAAGGCCGCGCTGCTGCCGGTGAACATCGAGGGCTTCGGCAAGGACCTGGGCGTGCCGAAGGAGGAGGTGCGGCTGTATCTCGCCCTGCGCGAGGCCGCCCACCAGCGCCTGTTCGCGCATGTGCCGTGGCTGCGCTCGCACCTGTTCGGTGCGGTCGACGGCTACGCGCGCGGGATCAAGGTCGACACGGCCAAGCTGGAGGACGTGGTCGGCCAGTTCGACCCGCAGAACCCGGAGCAGCTGCAGGACGCCCTCCAGCAGGGCATGTTCCAGCCGGAGGACACGCCCGAGCAGAAGGCCGCCCTGGCCCGTCTGGAGACGGCTCTGGCGCTCGTCGAGGGCTGGGTGGACGCGGTGGTGCACGCAGCGGCGAAGCCGCGTCTGTCGTCCGCGGACGCGCTGCGCGAGACGCTGCGCCGCCGCCGTGCGACGGGCGGCCCGGCGGAGCAGACGTTCGCCACGCTGATCGGTCTGGAGCTGCGCCCGCGCCGCCTGCGCGACGCCTCCCGTCTGTGGGCCTCGCTCACGGACGCGCGCGGGGTCGACGGCCGCGACGCCCTGTGGTCCCACCCGGACATGCTGCCGACGGCCTCCGACCTGGACGACCCGGACGGCTTCGTGCACCGCGAGCAGCTGGACTTCTCCGAGCTGGACAGGATCCTCGGCGAGGCGGCGGGCGGCTCCGCCGAGAAGCCGAACCTGAAGAAGGACGACGCCCCCGAGGACGACAAGGGCGACGACACCGAGTGAGCCTGTACGACGACGCGGTCCTCGTGCTCAAGGGGTACGAGGACCAGGAAGAGCTGCGTCAGGCTTATCTGGACCATCTGGCGGCCCACCCGGACGGCATGTGGAAGGCCTGCCACGCGGGCCACGTCACGGCGAGCGCCCTGGTGATCGATCCGTCACGGGACCGCGTTCTGCTGACCCTCCACAGGAAGCTGCAGATGTGGCTGCAGATGGGCGGCCACTGCGAGCCGGAGGACACCTCCCTGGAGGCGGCGGCCCTGCGCGAGGCCACGGAGGAGTCGGGCATCTCCGGGCTGACGCTGCTGCCGGGCGGCCCGGTGCGCCTCGACCGGCACCCGATCCCGGCACCGTGCCACTGGCACTTCGATGTCCAGTACGCGGTCGTGGCCCCGCCCGGGGCGGTCCAGGAGATCAGCGACGAGTCCCTCGACCTGCGCTGGTTCGCGTACGAAGAGGTGGCGGACGTGGCGGACGAGTCGGTCGTACGACTGCTGGAAGCGACGCGCGGCAGGCTGTGAGCCTCGGCAACGTGTAAGGGGCGCCCGCAACCGCAGGCGCCCCTTACGTTGGATTACTGGACCCTCAGCTCCAGACGTTGCCCTGGTTCTGCGCCCGCGCCCCGTGCTGCCCCATGCCGTACTGCGCGGCGAGGCCCTGTCCGATCTGGGCGTTCTGCGGCGGCAGCAGCTCGCTGGGCTGGACCAGAGCGAAGCCGCTGCCCATGAAGCTGAGCTCCCAGCCCTCACCGGTGTTGCCGCGGCGCCGCCACACTCCGGAGGAGTGCGTCTGGGCCTGCATCTGGACGCGCAGCCCGGTCGACCAGGCGACGATCGCGTCGGCGTCGCAGTTGACGTACTTGTCGGGCGTCACCTGCATCATCAGCGGCGCGCCAGAGGTCATCAGGGCGACCTTGCCGCGGCCGGTGATGTTGAGCTGGTACTTCCCCGAGCCGGAGATGCCGTACTGGCTGTCGACGGCAATGACCTCGTGGTGCAGCGAGGAGTCCATCGCGAGGACGTAGCTGCTGTCGACGGTCAGGCCGTCCTGCTCCACCTCGACCACATGGATGTGCTGGGCGAGGTTGGCGAAGTAGACCGTGCCCTGCCCGTGGCAGCGCATCAGGCTGAGGCCCTCGCCGGTGTACGCACGCGCGCGTGCCTGCTGGTTGCTCTGGTACTCGGCGTCGAACTCGACGAGGCCCTGGTAGGCGACCATGGTGCCCTTGCGGGCGAGAATGTCGTCGTGGCCCTCCAGGGTGACGCGCAGCATCTGCTTGTTCTGCAGGCTGTAGCGCTCCTGGGACTGCGAGTCGTTGAAGGCGAAAAGCGGACTCTGCATGGCGTTTCTGGCTCCCCCTCAGCCCCGGACCCGGAGGCGGTCGGTGCTGTCCTCGCTGGGCTGGACGACGACGATGCCCTGACCGGAGAAGGCCATCTGGTAGGCCTCGCCGCTGCCACGGCCGATCAGCGACTGCGCCTTGAAGCTGCGCTTGCCCTTCACCTTGAGGTTCGGGGACCAGGCGACGAGCGCGTCCGGGTCGACGTAGGTCTCGTCCTCGCCACCACCGCAGTCGACGACGATCGGCTTGCCCCGGGAGGTCAGCGCGACCCAGCCGTTCCCGGAGATCTTGGTGTTCCACAGGCCCTGTCCGGCGAACTTGGCCAGACCCTTGACCCGCTCCACGCCCCAGGTGAGGGACGCGTCGAAGGCGAGCAGGTTGGTGGCGTTGACGGAGATGCCGTCGCCGTTGAGGTTGATGACGACGACGTCGGCGCCGTAGTCGGCGAGGTAGAGCAGTCCGTCGCCGGAGCACTTCATCAGGGGCGCCCCCTCGCCGGTCATCCAGTCGCGGGCGATCTGGCGCACGGCCGGCGGGTTGGGCTCGTACTGGATGAAGCCCTCGTAGGCGATCATCGACCCCACGCGCGCGAGGAGGTCGTTTCCGGTCTGCATGGCGACCTTCAGCATGTGGCTGCCGTGGTTCTCCATGCGGGCGGTGACGGGTGCGGGGGCGTAGCCCGCTAGCGGCTGGTTCATGACGGGCTCCCTCAGACCTCGTAGGGCTGGACGACGACGAAGTTGCCGGGGGCTGCCCGGAACTGCAGGTTGACGCTCTCCCCGGTGTCGCCCGGATAGGCGTTGCGGCGCATCCGCACCTGGCTGGAGACGATCACCTGGGCCGCGGCCGACCAGGCGACGACGGCGTTGCAGTCGGCGAAGGTGGTGGGCGTGACCGGCAGGACCACGGGCGTGCCGTGCGTCTTGACGACGATCGTGCCGGTGCCCTGGAACTGCATCGTGAACAGCGCGCCCCCGGGGATGCCGTGTCCCTCGATGCGGCGGACCTCGTACTGGAGGCCCTCGTCGAAGGCGAGGACGTTCTCGGCGGAGACGCAGATCGCGTCGCCCTGCAGCTCGATCGGGTGCAGATGGGTGGAGTTCTCGGCGAGGAACACCTGGCCCTGGCCGCTGCAGCGCATCAGCTGCATCTCCTGGCCGGTCGCGTTGCCCACGAGCCGCCCGGCGAACCCGGCGCCCTTGTAGCTGAAGTCGACCTTGCCCTGGTAGAGCACCATGCTGCCCTGGCGGGCCAGCACTGACCCACCGCCGATGCCGAGATCGACACGGACGAGCTTCTTGTTCTGCTGCGTCCAGCGCTGCCCGGTGGGCGTCTCCTTGAACTTCTGGAGCGCGGCGGACACACCGGCGCCCTGGGGCGCGCCCTGGGGGACGCCCTGCGGTGCGCCGTAGGGGGCCTGCTGGCCGGGGACCTGGCCGAACGGGGGCTGCTGGCCGTAGCCGGGAGGCGGCGTCGGCTGCCCGTAGCCGGGCGGCGGAGCCGGGGCCTGAGGGGCCTGGGGCTGGCCGTATCCGGGCGGCGGCGGGGCGGTCTGGCCGGGGGGCTGACCGTACGGCTGCTGCTGGGGCGGCTGGCCGTAGGGCGCGGGTGCCGGGGCCGGCGGGTGCACCTGGCCGCCGCCGGGCGGGGTCATGGGCGCGATGATGGTGGGCGCGGCGTGCACATTCGGTGCGGGCGCCGGCGCCGGAGCCGGGGGCGGAGTCGCTCCCGGGGGCGGCGCGAAGCCCTGCGGGGCGGGGGCCGGGGCGGGCGCCGGTGCCGCCGGGGCGCCGAACGCAGGCGGGGCGAATCCGGGGGCGGCGCCGCTCTGAGGCTGTTGCGGGGCAGGTGCCGCGGGCGCCTCCTCCTCCATGACCTCGCCGCCGAAGTTCTTCAGCAGCGCCTCGAGGCCGCCGTCGAAGCCCTGGCCGACGGCCGCGAACCGCCACACGTCCTTGAGGTAGAAGTCGCCCAGCATCACGGCCCGTTCGGTGGAGAACTCCGAGCCGTTGAACGAGTAGCGGGCCACCTCCTCGCCGCCCGCGACGATGCGGATGTATCCGGGGGCGATCTGCGACATCTGCCCGTTGCCGTCGAGCGTCGCCGTGAACGACAGCTTCTGGATCTGCGACGGGATCCTGTCGAGGGTGATCCGGAAGGACTCCGTATCGCCCGCCTGGGTGCCCAGGAGCTGAATGGACTCCTCGGGAGACTTCGGCTGGTTGAAGAAGACGAAGTAGCGGTCGTCCGAGAGCCGTTCGTCGGCGTCGAGACCGAAGCAGCTGATGTCGAAGGTCAGTCCGGGGCCGCTGATCTGCACACCTACGTACAGATCGGTGCCCGCGGTGAGGTCACTGATCCTGGCCTTGTGGCCGCGTTGGAATTCCCTGGCCATGCGTAACGACCGTCCCCCATCCCGAATGTGAGTGCGTCGCGCCAGGCTAACGGCAAACTCCGACATCGGATGAAGCCGGTACAGACCCGGTACACAACACCCCCGGACACCCGGGAGCGGCCGTCACTCGTCGCGCGCGCCCGGCAGGTGCGGCAACCGCTCGGCCGCGACCACGCCTTCGAGGTAACCCCGGGCCCGCTCGGTGCGCGGATACGCCTCCAGGAGCCGCCAGAACCGGGGCCCGTGCCCGGGCACCAGCAGATGCGCCAGCTCGTGGACGAGGACGTAGTCGACGACGTACTCGGGCATGCCCTGCAGCCGGTGCGACAGCCTGATGCTGCCCTCCGCCGGGGTGCACGAGCCCCAGCGCGTGTTCTGGTTGGTCACCCAGCGCACCGAGCTGGGCCGGGCACGGCCGTCGAAGTACTGGGCCGACAGCCGTTCGGCGCGCTCCGCCAGCTCGTCGTCGCCGAGGACCCGTTTGCTCTCCTGGGCGGCCAGCTTGTCGAGCATGACGGTGACCCAGCGCTGCTCCTCCGCCTCGGACATCCGGGCAGGGATGAGTACGACGGTGCGATCGCCCTCGCGGTACGCGGAGACCGTCCGGCGGCGCCGGGCGCTCCTGCGGACCTCGATCGCGCTCGCCCCCGAGCCGCTCGGCGGCTGGCTCGTCGTGCTGCGCTGTGGCGTTCCGGCGCGGTGCAGTGGGTCGGCGGGCACGCCCCGACGTTACCCGCTGCACACGGGGGAAGTCCCGAGTCCGGGACGGTTCCGTGCCGATCCCCCTCCGAGCGTCTGATTTGTACGACGAATACCCGCAGCTTGTGGACAACTTTCGGCACCCGGGCACCAGGTCCGGGCATGCTGGATCCCGCCGGAGGCACCGCGACGCACCGTCGACCGACCATCGACGGGTCACCGCCGCCCGTCACCGGCGGACGGGGACGTTCTACGAGGGCTACGGGGGCCTGTCATGGATGCGATGGAAACGATGGTTCCGGTCGTTCCGATGGTGAAGCCCGCGCTCAGGCGCGGCTGGCGCGATCTCCACACCGTGCAGTTCGGAATGGCACCGGCGCACGCGATGACGCTGGGTCCGATGGACACGGCGACGGGCAGCTTTCTCGACCTGCTCAACGGCACCCGCGGCCTGCCGCTCCTGCGCGAGGAGGGACGCCGCATGGACCTGCCGGACGGTCATGTCGACGGGCTGGTGGAGCAGCTGGCGCGGTCCGGTCTCCTGGACGACGCGAAGGGAGGCGGACCGGCCGCCGACGCCCTGCGCGGCAAGAAGGAAGTCCTCGACCGGCTGCGCCCGGACCTCGGCTCGCTGACCCTGGTGACCAGTGAACCGGGCGACGCGATGCGGCTCCTGGCCGCGCGCCGCTCACTGCGCGTGCAGGTGCGGGGTGCGGGCCGGGTGGGTGCGGTCCTGGCCTCGCTGCTGGCGGGCGCCGGGATCGGCGAGGTCGATGTGCGCGACGTCGGCCGGGTCGAGCGATGGGACGTGGCGCCGGGCGGACTGCCCGCCGAGTCCGTCGGCGACCGCAGGGACGAGGCCGCCCGGCAGGCCGCCCGCCGGTCCGCGCCGGACCGCCCACCACGCCGGGACCGCGGGACATCGTCCTCGGACGGCGACCCGGGCTTCTCCCTGGTGATCCTGGCCCCGCGCGACGACGTCGCCGTCCACGCACCCCCGCCGACCGCCGCCGAACCCCTGATCGCCTCGGGCACACCGCATCTGTACGCCGGCGTCGTGGAGGCCACGGGCGTCGTCGGCCCCCTCGTCCTGCCCGGCGAGACGGGCTGTGCAGGCTGCCTGCACGAGGCGCGGACCGACCGCGACCCGGCCTGGCCCCGCCTCGTCGCCCAGTGGCGCTCGGGGTCGGGAAAGTCACGGCATGTGCGGCCCTGCGACCTGACGCTGGCCACTACGGTGGCAGGACTGGCGGCCGCGCACGCGCTCGCGTTCCTGGACGGCCGGGTTCCGACGAGCGCCGGCGCGCGCTGGGAGGTCTCCCTGCCTGGCCTGACCTGGCATGCTCGACCGGTCTGGGCGCACCCCGCATGCCCCTGCGGAGCAGCGGAGAAGGTAAGTAAGGGAGAACACACCTCTGAGGACGCGGAGTCGCACGAGACAATGACAGGGCAACGGTCGCCGAAGGAGTCATGCCGTAAGGCAGACACGGCGCGGCCGGCAGGGACCTGGAGGGCGCATGTCTGATCTTCCCCGCAAGGCGGTCACCCGGACCGCCAAGCTCGCCGCGCTCCCGCTCGGCTTCGCCGGGCGGGCGACCTGGGGACTGGGCAAGCGGATCGTCGGCGAGTCCGCGGAGATCGTCGGCCGCGAGCTGCAACAGCGCACGGCGGAGCAGCTGTTCAAGGTGCTCGGTGAGCTCAAGGGCGGCGCGATGAAGTTCGGCCAGGCGCTGTCCGTCTTCGAGTCGGCGCTGCCCGAGGAGGTCGCCGGTCCCTACCGTGCGGCGCTGACGAAGCTGCAGGAAGCTGCACCGCCGATGCCGACGCGCACGGTGCACACGGTGCTCGCCGCGCGGCTCGGCGAGGACTGGCACGACCTGTTCCTCGAGTTCGAGGACAAGCCCTCCGCGGCAGCCTCGATCGGCCAGGTGCACCGCGGGGTCTGGCACGACGGCCGCGAGGTCGCGGTCAAGGTGCAGTACCCCGGAGCCGGCGAGGCCCTGCTGTCCGACCTGAACCAACTGAGCCGTTTCGCCCGGCTGTTGGGCCCGCTGATCCCCGGCATGGACATCAAGCCCCTGATCGCGGAGCTCAAGGACCGGGTCTCGGAGGAGCTGGACTACGCCCTGGAGGCCCAGGCCCAGCAGGCGCACGCCGACGAGTTCGCGGACGACCCGGACGTCCTGGTGCCGGGTGTGGTCCACCAGTGCGACCAGGTGCTGGTCACCGAGTGGATCGACGGCGTCCCGCTGTCGGAGATCATCGCGGACGGCACCCAGGAACAGCGCGACCGCGCCGGACAGCTGCTGGCCCGCTTCCTCTTCTCCGGCCCGGCCCGCACCGGCCTCCTGCACGCCGACCCGCACCCGGGCAACTTCCGCCTGCTGCCCGGCGGTCCGGCCGGCGAGGACGACTGGCGCCTGGGCGTCCTGGACTTCGGCACGGTGGACCGCCTGCCGGGCGGCCTGCCGACCCCCATCGGCGACTCCCTGCGCATGACCATCGACGGCGACGCGGAGGCGGTCTACGAACTGCTCTGCGCGGAGGGCTTCGTCAAGGAATCAATAGAGCTGGACCCGAACGCAGTGCTCGACTACCTCCTGCCGATCATCGAACCGGCCCGGGCGGACGAGTTCACCTTCACCCGCGGCTGGATGCGCAGCCAGGCGGCCCGCATCGCCGATCCCCGCTCCCCCGCCTACCAGTTGGGCAAGCAGCTCAACCTGCCCCCGGCGTACCTCCTGATACACCGAGTGACATTGAGCACAATCGGCGTGCTGTGCCAACTGGGCTCGACGGTACGGCTGCGCGAGGAACTGGAGGAGTGGCTGCCGGGATTCGTCCTGGAGGCAGAGGAGGAGCCGGCGGCGGAGGCGTGACGCGAGCTGCTGTGCTGCGTGGCTGAGGGGTGGGGAGGGGCTGGGGGGAGGGGGCGGGGGGAGGCCCCCAGAGAAGCGGACTCACCACCAGGCCGAGTCCAACCGCCCCTCGATCGCCCTGAGGTTCTCGCGGGAGCACGCGTCGCAGAAGTACTGCCGGATGCCTTTCTCCACGGAGAAGGTCCAGGTGGGCTGAGGCCCCTCGGCTCGGGTGCCGCAGCGGGCGCATACCAGGGACTCGGGCTCCGCTCGGGAGCCTCCCTCGTCGCTGCCTTCGGGACGACTCGTCACCCGGTGACGATAACGCCGCGGTCGGCGATCGGCGGGCACAACGCACCGCGGGGGCCGGTCCGTTCGGACGGACCGGCCCCCGCGGGGAGCTATCGCCTCCCGTGGTCGGGAGGCCACCGCTTCAGGTGTGTCGGATTACTGCATGACGGCCATGGCGAGCGCCCGGCGGGCACGCAGCGAGGCGCGCTCGGCCCGGCGCTGCATCCGGCGGGCGGTCGCCAGGCGCACGGCCCGGCGTTCCCGCTCTGCCTCATGCAGCCGGTCGTGCATATGCGCACGAGCCAGGGCTTCTGGGATGAGTTGCATCTCTCGGGTCCTGTTCTGACGCGAACCGGTCGCGCCGGTGGTGGTGAAATCTTCGATCGCGGAGCCGGCGGGCTCGTTGGTGGACGGCTTCATCGGGGCCTGCTTCTTGGGGTCGTGCGTGAGGGGGCGGTCGATCGTTCCTGTGATGTTCATGCCGTGACCGGGTTCTTGCGCGGGCGGCCACGCGGCCGCTTCCGGGCGACGACGACACCCTGGACGAACAGCTCGCCACCCCAGACGCCCCAGGGCTCACGCCGCTCCTTGGCGCCGGCGAGGCAGGCCTCGATCAGCGGGCAGGTGCGGCAGAGGGACTTGGCGTACTCGACATCGGCCGGCGACTCGGCGAAGAAGAACTCCGGGTCGTAGGAACGGCAGGGGACGGGTACGCCGAGGTTCTCGATGGCGTCGTCGAGCGCGGTGAGCGCAGTGAGCGGGGTCAAGGTGGAGTCCTCCGTGAGGCCGGGCGGGGGGATCGTTTCGGAAGGCGGTACGGACGGGGCGTGCGCTTCGAGTTGCACGGTTCGTCTTCCTCGTCTGGTCGGTCCGGCCCTGTTGGACCGGTAGTCGGCTGGTACCGGGTTCTTTTCTTGTCCCGAGGCCCCTTCGCTCCGTCGTCCCCGTTCGGGGAAAACAGAAGGGCCGCGGATCCCGGATGGGGTTCCGCGGCCCTGAAGGCGCCGGCCTGATCGGCGATCAGGCTGGATCACTCCAGGGTTCTGGCCCACGGAAGGCCCACATCAGGTGGTGCTGCGTCGTCTGCTTCCGGCCTCCGGCACCGGCCGCCGTAAAGGCATAGGCCTGCGCCTGTGCCACTACTGCTTCCAGTGCCTTCGTCGGTCGCTCATTGCGCTCACGGACGGGAAGGCCCGCGAGAGACACGGAGGACGCCGGACGACCGGCAGGAATGCCGGACAGACCGGTGCCCTGGTTCGAGACGTCGAGCATGCACAGGGAGGCGACGACCGAGCGATCGGTCATTTTGACGATGCTGGTGGAGCTGCTCTTGATGCTGATCACTGGACTCGCCTCCTCTCGGCGTCTCGGGGGATTGGGATGAACCAATCCGACGGGTATGCAAGTAGAACACGGAATCGGGGCCTCCGAGAAGGCCTCCGTCCCCGTGGCTAAGAACCTATGGGGATTGCTGGGGCATGCGCAAACTATTTTTTCGACGAGTTTGAATCAGTCCTTCTCGTCGTCTTCTCCAGGCTCGCGGCCTGCGCAGAGGGCCAGTACATCGGCTCCGTAGCGGTTGAGCTTGCGCACGCCGACGCCGGGGATCCGCGCCAGTTCACCCTCGTCGTCGGGGGCGGTCTCGGCGATCGCCATGAGGGTCTTGTCGGTGAAGACGCAGAAGGCGGGTTGTCCGCTGCGCTGCGCCTGGTCCGCGCGCCATTCCCGCAGCCGCTCGTAGAGGCCCTCGTCCATGTCGGAGGGGCAGTCCTCGCAGCGCATCAGCTTCATCTCGCCGGCGTCGGTGAGCGTGCGGCCGCACACCCGGCAGCGGGCGGGGGTGCGCTGTTTGCGCCGCGGTACGGCCTCCGGTCTGCTGGTGAGTCCGCGCTCGAGGCCGCCGGCGCCGCCCGCAGGGGTTCGGCCGGCGGTGGTGGTGGAGCCCGGGCGCAGTCCGTCCAGGAAGCGGCTGGGGCGGCGGTTGGGGCGGCCGCCGGGTGAGCGGGAGAGGGACCAGGAGACGTGGAGGCGTTCCCGGGCGCGGGTGACGCCGACGTAGAGGAGGCGGCGCTCCTCCTCGATCTGCTCGTCGGTCTTCGCGTAGGTGATCGGCATCATGCCCTCGGCGACACCGACCAGGAAGACGACGTCCCATTCGAGGCCCTTGGCCGAGTGGAGGGAGGCCAGGGTGACGCCTTGGACGGTCGGGGCGTGCTGGGCGCTTGCCCGCTCGTCGAGTTCGGCGACGAGGTCGGCGAGGGTGGCGCCCGGTTTGGCGGCGGCGAAGTCCTGCGCGAGGTTGACCAGGGCGGCGAGGGATTCCCAGCGCTCTCTGACCGCTCCGGAGCCGGCCGGGGGTTGCGGTGTCCATCCCTCCCCGGACAGCACGGCTCGCACCTGGGAGGGCAGGTCCACGGCGTCGTCGAGGAGGGAGTCGTTGCCGCCGAATCGGGCCGCGCCACGCAGGGCGACGCCCGCCTTGCGTACCTCGGGGCGGTCGAAGAACCGCTCGGCGCCGCGCAGTTGGTAGGGCACCGCGGCGTCGGCGAGGGCCTGCTCGTAGGTCTCGGACTGGGAGTTCGTACGGAACAGGATGGCGATCTCGCCGGCCGGGACGCCCGCGTCGATGAGGTCGCGGATGCGGCGGGCGGCGCCCTCGGCCTCGGCTGGCTCGTCGGTGTACTCGGTGTAGGCGGGTTCGGGGCCGGCCGAGCGCTGGGAGATCAGCTCCAGGCGGTGGTCGGCGGCGCGGCCGCGGGCCTGGGCGAGGAGGCCGTTGGCGAGGTGGACGACCTGGGGGGTGGAGCGGTAGTCGCGGACCAGTTTGACGACGGTGGCTCCGGGGTGGCGGGTGCGGAAGTCGAGGAGGTGGTCCGGGGTTGCTCCGGTGAACGAGTAGATCGTCTGGCTGGCGTCGCCCACGACGCACAGGTTGTCCCGCTCGCCGAGCCACAGTTCCAGGAGGCGCTGCTGGAGGGGGCTGACGTCCTGGTACTCGTCGACGACGAAGTGCTGGTACTGGGAGCGGACTTGCTCGGCGATGTCGTGCCGGTCCTGGAGGATGGCGACGGTCAGCAGCAGGACGTCCTCGAAGTCGATGACGGAGCGGTCCCGCTTGAGGTCCTCGTAGACGGAGTAGATCTGGGCGATCTCGGCCGGGTCGCGGGGGGTGTCACGGCCGGCCTTGGCGGCTGCGGGCGCGTAGTCGGCGGGGACGGTCTGGGTGACCTTTGACCACTCGATCTCGGCGGTGACGTCCCGCAGTTCGCCGCGGTCGAGGCGGATGCGGCAGGCGGCGGCCGCGTCGGCGACGAGCTGGATCTTGCGGTCGGCGAGCCGGGGCATGGAGCCGCCGATGGCTTTCGGCCAGAAGTACTGGAGCTGGCGCAGGGCTGCCGAGTGGAAGGTGCGGGCCTGGACTCCGGTGGCGCCGAGTTGGCGGAGCCGGCCGCGCATCTCGCCGGCGGCCCGGTTGGTGAAGGTGACGGCGAGGACGCTGGAGGGCTGGAGGATCCCGGCGCGGACTCCGTAGGCGATGCGGTGGGTGATCGCCCGGGTCTTGCCGGTGCCGGCGCCGGCCAGCACGCACACCGGGCCACACAGGGCGGTGGCCACCTCGCGCTGCTCGGGGTCGAGCCCTTCGAGCACCGCGTCGGCCGAGTCGGGGGCCTGCGGGAAGAGCGTGGAGTGCGTTGCTGCTGTCACACGGCCATGCTGCCAGGTCGGCGGAGACGGGTGCGGCGGTTGTCCACAGGCAGGTACCTGCAGTCGTACTAATGCGGCAGGCGTCACGTCCGGCGCGGGACCGGATGTGGGAATGGTGGCCCTTTCAAGTACGTTCCATGACTGCGACCACCCATCTCCGAGCAGCTGAGGAGCGCGAGAGACATGCCGGGCACTGTGACGATGTACAGCACGACGTGGTGCGGCTACTGCCGTCGGCTGAAGAGCCAGATGGACCGCGAGGGCATCACGTACAACGAGATCAACATCGAGCAGGACCCGGATTCCGCGGCGTTCGTGGAGAAGGCGAATGGCGGAAACCAGACGGTTCCGACTGTGCTGTTCCCGGACGGCTCGACGCTCACGAATCCGTCGCTGGCGCAGGTGAAGCAGAAGATCGGCGCCTAGTCGCTCCCCCGCTGCGGCGCTGCGGAAGGCGGTCCCTGAGGAGCTTCAGGGGCCGCCTTCTTGTGGTTTGTCCCACATCACCGTGTAGCGCCACAGCAGTCGGCGTCGGAACTCGCAGCCGGGCAGCAGGCGGCGTGCGGCCCGGCGCGCCTCGCCCCAGCTCATGGACGAGTCCTTGACGGGCATGCCGGACGGGCCCCGCTTGCCGCCGCGCAGCCGTCGGTACAGCAGGCTCGGTGGCACACCGCAGCCGCTGATCACCCAGTCCAGGGCCGTCTTGTTGTACGCCATGCCGACGATCATCAGGCGGCCGCCGGGGGCCAGCAGCCGCACCAGGCTGGTGACCGCGTCCTCGAAGCGCGCGTGGTGGACCACGGCGACCGCGCTGACGAAGTCGTACTTGCCCTCGGCGAGCGATGGGGAGTCGTCGAGGTAGTCGCCTTCCAGGAAGGTGATGTTCGCCGGCGTCTTCGTGCGTGCCTGGCGGATCATCTCCGTCGAGCGGTCCACGCCCGTCACGGATGCCGCCTTCGCCGCGAGCTTGCGCGCGAGCAGCCCGTCGCCGCAGCCGACGTCCAGAGCCGCCTCGCAGCCGTCCGGGACGGCTGCGAGCACCTCGGGGTGGTAGTGGACGTTGTGGTTCCAGTACGGGGCGGTCATTGCGGCGCCCGGGTCAGACGAAGCTCCTCGTCGGCAGCGGTTTGCCGTACCACATCTCGATCAGGCGGGCCGCGATGGAGATGCCGTAGGGCGGCAGCACCTCGCCGGACTCGAAGGCGGCGCCGAGTTCGTCGCGGGAGAACCAGCGGGCCTCGTGGATCTCGTCGCCGTCGACGTTGACCTCGGTCGAGGTGGCGCGGGCCATGAAGCCGAGCATGAGGCTGGAGGGGAAGGGCCAGGGCTGGCTGGCGACGTACTCGACGCCGCCGATGCTGATGCCGGCCTCCTCGAAGACCTCGCGGCGCACCGCCTGCTCGATGGACTCGCCGGGTTCGACGAAGCCGGCGAGGGTGGAGAAGCGGCCCTCGGGCCAGTGGACCTGCCGGCCGAGGAGAATGCGGTCGTCCTCGTCGGTGACGGCCATGATCACGGCGGGGTCGGTGCGGGGGTAGTGCTCGGCGCCGCAGGCGGGGCAGCGGCGGATGTGGCCGGCCGCCGCGATGACGGTGCGTTCGCCGCAGCGGGAGCAGAAGCGGTGGGTGCGCTGCCAGTTCTCCAGGCCGACCGCGTGCACCATCAGGCCCGCGTCGCGGGGCGACAGGAGCAGGCCGGCCTCGCGCAGGCCCGCCGGGCGGGCGGACTGGTCGATGCGGCCGGGCAGCGCGTCCTTCTGGAGGGCGAAGTAGCTGACGCCTTCCTCGTCGGTGCCCAGGAAGTAGCGGTGCGCCTCGGTGAGGGGGGCTTCGAAGGAGGGGGTCATGACGAGTTCGGTGCGGCCGTCGGCCGTCTCGTCGATGAGGACCTGGCCGCCGGAGACCACGAAGCAGCGGGTCGTGGGGTGGCTCCATGCCGCCGCGAGCCAGGCCTCGTCGAGCCGGTGGTGGGCGGCGCGGTCGATGCCGCTGGGGGCGGTGAGCGAGATGGGTCGTTCGGCGGTGTGGTCGGTCCAGGTGGTCACGGGTGCTTCCAACTCCCCCAGTGGAACGGGTTGTTCGGGCGGGCGGTTCGGCGGGACGTACGGCGGGAGGCGACCTGATCCGGTGGGGCTGGGCGGTGCGGGACGGTTGTTCCAGTGTGCCCCGCGCGCGATGCCGCTGCGGACGGCGCTGGACGCTCAGGGCGCACGACGCCATGTCTCGGCGAGGTCGCCCCACAGGTACGCGGTGGTCTCGACGCCCTTGAGGAGAAGGCCGAGGTCGACCTTCTCGTTGGGTGCGTGCCAGCCGTCGGACGGGACGGAGATGCCCAGGAAGAGCACCGGTGCGTCCAGGACTTCCTGGAGGTCGGCGGCGGGTCCGGAGCCGCCCTCGCGCGTGAACAGGACCGGCTTGTCGAAGGCGCGGCCCATCGCACGGGCGACGGACTGCAGGGCGGGGTGGTCCAGCGGCGTCAGACACGGGCGCGTGGCTGCGGCGAACGTGATCTCGTACCGGATCCCGGCGGGTACCTGCTCGGCGGCCCATGCGCGGACGGACTTCTCGATGTGGCCGGGGTCCTGGCCCGCGACCAGGCGGAAGGAGAGCTTCACCATGGCCGAGGACGGGATGATCGTCTTGCTGCCGGGGCCTTGGTAGCCGCCGCCGATGCCGTTGACCTCGGCGGTGGGGCGGGCCCAGATGCGCTCCAGGGTGGTGTGCCCGGCCTCGCCCCGGGTGGCGTACGACTTGGCGGTGCGCAGCCACTGCTGTTCGTCGAAGGGCAGCTGGGCGAAGAGTTCGCGCTCGCGGTCGGTGAGTTCGACGATGCCGTCGTAGAAGCCGGGGATCGCCACGCGTGCGTGCTCGTCGTGCAGGGCGGCGACCAGGCGGGCGGCGGCGGTGGCCGGGTTGGGCACGGCGCCGCCGAAGGAGCCGGAGTGGATGTCCTGGTCGGGGCCGGAGAAGTGGATCTCGCACTCGGCGAGGCCGCGCATACCGGTGCACACCGTGGGGGTGTCCTCGGACCACATGCCGGTGTCGGAGACGATCACGGTGTCGGCGGCGAGGCGGTCCGCGTGCTCCTCGACGAGCGTGCGGAAGTGCGGCGAGCCGGACTCCTCCTCTCCCTCGATCAGCAGCTTGAGGTTGACGGCGGGGGCCGTGCGGCCGGTGGCGGCGAGGTGGGCGCGGACGCCGAGTGTGTGGAAGAACACCTGGCCCTTGTCGTCGGCCGCCCCGCGCGCGTAGAGGCGGTTTTCGCGGACGACGGGCTCGAAGGGCTCGCTGTCCCAGCCGTCCTCGCGGGCGGCGGGCTGCACGTCGTGATGGCCGTAGACGAGGACGGTGGGCGCCTCGGGGTCGGTGGCGGGCCACTCGGCGAAGACGGCCGGGGCGCCCGGCGTCTCCCAGACCTCGGCGGTCGTGAAGCCGGTCTCCCGGAGCTTGGCGGCGAGCCAGTCGGCGCTGCGGCGTACGTCGGGCGCGTGGTCGGGCTGGGCCGACACGGAGGGGATGCGCAGCCACTCGGCGAGGTCGTCGAGGAAGGCGGCGCGGTGCTGCTCGATGTACGTACGGACGGCGCTGTCCGGGGTCTGGCTCATGGTCACGAGCCTATCGGCCCGCACCGACATCCTCGTTGGGCGGTTCCTCACAGTTTGCTTCCGCGGCCGGGTCGTCGAGGAGCAGCCTCTCCAGGGCGGACCGGTCCGGCAGGTCCTCCGGTCGTACGACCTCACCGGTGCGTACGTACAGGAACGCCGCGTTGACGGACTCCAGGGGAACGCCCTGTTGCTCGGCCCAGGCCAGCCGGTAGAGGGCGAGCTGGAGCGGGTCCGCGGTGCGTGTGCGGTTCGTCTTCCAGTCGACGATCTCGTACGTCGCCCCGTCGCCGTCGCCCTCCTTGTAGACGGCGTCGATGCGGCCCCGGACGACGCGGCCGGCGATGGCGAGCTGGAAGGGGGCCTCGACGCGGTGGGGTGTGCGGTGGGCGTATTCGGTGCGTTCGAAGGCGTCCTTGAGGGCTTCCAGGTCGCGTTCGTCGGCGATCTCGGCCTCGCTGCCGGGCAGTTCCTCGGGCTCCAGCACGGGCAGGGTCAACTCTTCGAAGCGGGCCTCGACCCAGGCGTGGAAGCGGGTGCCCCGGCGCGCGGCGGGTTGCGGCGGGCGCGGCATGGGGCGCGCGAGTTCCTGCGCGAAACCGTCCGGGTCGGCGGCCAGGCGCAGCACCTGGGACGCGGTGAGCGAGGCGGGCAGGGGGACGTCGGTGACGGCTTCACGCGCGCGTAGGAGTTCGCCGGTGAGGGCGTCGAGGTCCCGGTCCCAGGAGGCGAGGGTGCGGGCTTCCTCCGGGGTGAGGCGGGGGCGGGCGGGGGCAGGACGGGTGTGCTCGGGGTCGGATTCGCGCGCGTTGCGCTCCGGGTGGGCACGTGCGCTGTCCGGTGCGTCTTGGTGTACGGCGCTCTCCGGGGCCGCCGCCTGGTGCGGGACGGTCGGGCGGTCGGCGGACCAGGTGTCCCAGTCGCCGGGGTCCTCCTCGAAGTCGTCGTCCCCGTAGAAAGCCTCGTCGTAGGAGGCTTCGTCGTAGGAGGCTTCGTCGTAGAGGGTTTCGTCTTCGGGTGGCGGCGGCCAGTCCGGGTCCTCGTGGCTGTCGGGGTCGTGCGTGGCAGCGGGGTGGTCGTCCTCGTGGGACGCGAGGTCCTCCAGGTGGGCCAGCACCGTTTCGGCGGCGGCGCGGCGGCGGGCGAGGGCGGCGTCGTCCAGGGGCAGTGGCCAGACCTGGTCGGTGCTCGCCGCGTGCAGGGCCGGGTTCTCCTCGCCCTCGGCGGGCTCGTCCGCCCAGGCCTCGATCTCGCCGTGGCCGACCGCGCAGTGGTCGTGGAGGGCCTGCAGGAAGTCGGACGGGCCGCGCGGCTTCTTCTGGGTGGGCCCCCACCAGTGGCCGGAGCCGAGGAGCAGGGAGCGGGGGCGGGTGAAGGTGACGTAGCCGAGGCGGAGTTCCTCAGTGTGCTGGTGCTCCTTCATGGCCTGCTGGAAGGACTTCAGGCCGCGGGAGTCCCATGTCTCGATGTCGGGCAGGGTGGCGGCGTCGCCGCGCAGTTCGTGCGGAAGCACCTTGCCCTGGGCGGTCCACTTCTCGCGGCCCTGGGTACTGGGGAAGGTGCCGGTGACCAGGCCGGGGACGGCGACGACGTCCCACTCCAGGCCCTTGGACTTGTGGGCGGTGAGGACCTTCACGGTGTTCTCGCCCCCGGGGAGGGCGTTGTCGAGGCCCTTCTCGTACTGGGCGGCGGTACGCAGGAAGCCCAGGAAGGCGAGCAAGGTCGCCTCGCCGTCGCCCGCGGCGAACGAGGCGGCGATGTCCAGGAAGTTGGAGAGGGTCTCGCGGCGTCGGGCGGCCAGGGCGTGCGGGGACGCCGACAGCTCCACCTCGAGGCCGGTGACGGCGAGGACGCGGTGCAGCACGTCCATGAGCGGATCGGCCAACGACCGTCGCAGGTCGCGCAGTTCGGCGGCCATGCGGGCGAACCGCACGCGCGCGTCCGGCGAGAAGGGCAGCCCGTCGTCCTCCTGCTCGGCGTCGAGCGGCATCTCCAGGAAGGTGTCGAGGGCGTCCGCGAGCGATATCACCTCGAACGGGTCGACGCCCTCGACGGCCTCGGCGAGCTTGCGGTCCCGGTCGTCGTCGTCCGCCACGCGCGCGTGGGCGACCAGACGGCGGGCGCGGCGCCCCAGGAGGGCGAGGTCGCGGGGGCCGATGCGCCAGCGCGGGCCGGTGAGCAGGCGGACCAGGGAGGCGTTGGCGCCGGGGTCCTGGAGGACTTCGCAGACGGCGACCAGGTCGGCGATCTCGGGCAGGTGAAGCAGCCCGGACAGGCCGACCACCTCGACGGGGACGTCCCGGGCGACGAGCGCGCCCTGGATCTCGGCGAAGTCGGTCGCCGTACGGCACAGGACGGCGATCTCGCCGGGTGCCTTGCCGGTGTTCACGAGGTGGGCGATCGAGTCGGCGATCCAGTCGATCTCCTCGGCGTGGGTGGGCAGCAGCGCGCAGCGCACCGTGCCGTCGCGTTCGGCGCCGGGGGCCGGGCGGAGGGCCTCCACGCCCGCGTGCATGGCGCGCAGGGGCTCCGCGAGGCCGTTGGCGAGGTCGAGGAGGCGGCCGCCGCTGCGGCGGTTCTCGCTGAGCGCCTGGCGGGTGGCGGGGCGGCCGTCGGGGTGCGCGAAATGGTCCGGGAAGTCGTCCAGGTTGGCGACGGAGGCGCCGCGCCAGCCGTAGATCGCCTGGCAGGGGTCGCCGACGGCGGTGACCGGGTGGCCGGTGCCGTCGCCGAACAGGCCCGCCAGGAGGATGCGTTGGGCCACCGAGGTGTCCTGGTACTCGTCGAGCAGGACCACACGGAACTCGTCGCGCAGGATGCGGCCCACTTCGGGGATCTGGGCGAGCTGCGCGGACAGGGCGATCTGGTCGCCGAAGTCGAGCAGGTCGCGCTCGCGCTTCGCGGCCCGGTAACGCACCACCAGATCGGCCAGCTCGCGGCGCGCGGCAGCCGCCTCGGGGACCTTGCGCAGATCGGCGTTGGTGAGCTTGGCGCCTTCCAGGGTGCGCAGCAGCCCGGCGTCGTAAGCACGCAGTTCCTGGGGCCGTACGAGGTGTTCGGCGAGTTCGGCGTCGAGGGCGAGCAGGTCGCTGACCAGGTCCGCGAAGGAGCGGGTGAGGGCCGGGTAGGGACCCGGGGCCTCGCGCAGCACGCGCGCGGCGAGCTGGTAGCGGGTGGCGTCGGCAAGGAGGCGGGAGGTCGGCTCGAGCCCGATGCGCAGGCCGTGGTCGGTCAGGAGGCGGCCGGCGAAGGCGTGGTACGTCGAGATCACGGGCTCGCCCGGCGGGTTGTCCGGGTCGATGACGTCCGGGTCGGTCACGCCGGCCTTGATGAGGGCCTTGCGGACGCGCTCGGCGAGTTCTCCGGCGGCCTTGTTGGTGAAGGTGAGGCCGAGGACCTGTTCGGGCGCGACCTGGCCGGTGCCGACCAGCCACACCACGCGCGCCGCCATCACCGTCGTCTTGCCGGACCCGGCTCCGGCCACGATCACCTGCGGGGCGGGCGGCGCGACGATGCAGGCCGTCTGCTCCGGGGTGAACGGAATCCCGAGGAGCTCCTTGAGCTGATCGGGATCGGTGATACGGGGCGGCACGTCAGAGAGGCTAGCGGTGGCCACTGACAGTGGATGACGCATCGGCCTCGGGGCTGGAAGAAGCGCAGGTCAGCACGCGTGGTGCGGTCGATCACAGAGAGCCCCGAAGATCACCGGCGTCACTCGACCACGTGCCGCCCTTCGGGCCGCGCGCTGCAGGACGCCTGGAAGGCGCAGTGCGTGCAGTGCTGGCCGGCGCTCGGCGTGAACCGTTCGTCGAGGACCTTGCCGGCGGCGTTGGCCAGCAGTTCGCCGACCCACTCCCCCTCCAACGGTTCCTGGGCCTGCACCTTGGGCAGGGTCTCGCCGCCGTCGCGCTGGGCGGCGCCCTGGCGCAGCTGGACCAGTTCGGCGCCGCGGGGTTCGGGGCGCACGCCGTCGAAGGCCTCGTCGACGGCGCCCTCGCTGACGGCGAGCTGGTAGACGGCGAGCTGAGGGTGGCGCTCCATCTCGCGCGCGGTGGGCGCCTGTTTTCCGGTCTTGAAGTCGACGACGTAGGCGCGTCCCTCGCCGTCGGCCTCGACGCGGTCCATGGAGCCGCGGATGCGCACCTCGTAGTCGCCCGCTTCGAGGGTGACGTCGAAGCCGTGCTCGCTGGCCACCGGGGTGCGGCCGGTGCGGTCCATGACGTGCCACTTCAGGAAGCGTTCGAGCGCCACGCGCGCGTTCTCCTTCTCCTGCGCCGACTTCCACGGCGCGTCGAAGGCGAGCGCGTTCCACACGGAGTCGAGGCGCTCCATGAGGACGGCGAGATCGGCCGGGGTGTGTCCGGAGGCGACCTCGTCGGCGAGGACGTGCACGACGTTCCCGAAGCCCTGGGCGACGGTCGCGGGTGCGTCGGCCTTCACCTCACGGCCCAGGAACCACTGCAGGGCGCAGGTGTTGGCGAGTTGGTCGAGCGCACTGCCCGAGAGGACGACGGGCTGGTCGCGGTTGCGCAGCGGCACCTTGCTCTCGGTCGGCTCGAACATGCCCCACCAGCGGTACGGGTGGGCGGCCGGGACGAGGGGGCGGCCGTCCTCGTCTGCGAGCGCGGCGAGCCGGGCCAGCCGGTGGGCGGCGGCTTCCCTGAGGGTGTCGGAGACGCGCGGGTCGACCGTGGTGGCACGCAGTTCGGCGACGAGCGCCGCGACGGACAGCGGGCGGCGGGGGCGGCCCGTGACATCCCGTGGTTCGACGCCGAGTTCGGTCAGGAAGCGGGAGGGCTGGTCGCCGTCGTCGGCCGGGGCCTTCACCGCCGTGACGACGAGGCGTTCACGCGCGCGTGTGGCGGCGACGTAGAACAGGCGGCGCTCCTCGGCGAGCAGCGCACCCGGGGTGAGCGGTTCGGCGAGGCCGTCGCGACCGATGCGGTCGGCCTCCAGGAGCGAGCCGCGGCGCCGCAGGTCCGGCCACAGGCCCTCCTGGACGCCCGCGACGACGACCAGGCGCCACTCCAGGCCCTTGGATCGGTGCGCGGTCATCAGGCGTACGGCGTCGGGGCGTACGGCACGCCGTGTGAGGGTGTCGGCGGCGATGTCCTCGGCCTCGATCTCCTCCAGGAAGTTGAGGGCGCCCCGGCCTCCGGTGCGCTCCTCCGCGCGCGCGGCGGTCGCGAACAGCGCACACACGGCGTCCAGGTCACGGTCGGCGTTGCGCCCGGCCGCGCCGCCGCGGCGCGCCGACCGCTCCAGGCGCGCGGGCCACGGCGTGCCCTCCCAGAGGTCCCACAGGGCCTCCTCGGCCGTGCCGCCGCCCGCCAGGCGCTCACGGGCCTTGCGCAGCAGCGCACCGAGCCGCTGGGCGCCACGCGCGTACGTGGGGTCGTGCGCGACCAGACGCTCCGGCTCCGCCAGAGCACGGGCGAGCAGTTCGTCCGAGGGGGGCGGCAGGGCGTTGCCCGCGGCCCTCTCCTCGTCGCGCAGGGCACGGCCGAGACGGCGCAGATCGGCGGCGTCCATGCCCGCGAGGGGGGAGGCGAGAAGGGTGAGGGTGGTTTCGGTGTCGAGCCAGCAGGGCTCCCCCCCGGATGAAGCCGCCTCCTCGGACGAAGGCTCCGCTGAAGTGCCTTCCGCCGAGGCACCGTCTCCCTCGGGGCGCACCGCCGCCTCCGCCTCGGCCACCGCCCGCAGCGCCGTCAACAGCGGTGCCACGGCCGGTTCGTGGCGCAGGGCAAGGTCGTCGCCGTCGATGTCCAGGGGGACGCCCGCGGCCGTGAGCGCGCGGCGCACCGTCGGGATCGTGCGGGACCCGGCGCGCACCAGTACGGCCATCTCGCGCCACGGGACACCGTCCTCCAGGTGTGCCCGGCGCAGGATGTCGGCAATGTTGTCCAGCTCGGTGCCGGGCGTCGGGTAGGTGAAGACCTCGACGCGGCCGCCGTCCCGCACCGGGGCGAGGGCGCGGTGCGCGCGTACCTTGTCCGCCGGGAGCCGGGTCAGCGGCATGCGCTGGGTCAGCAGCCGGGTCGCGGTGAGCAGGGCGCCGCCGGAACGGCGGGAGGTGCGCAGGACTTCGACGGGCGCCGGGCGGCCGTCCGCGCGCGGGAAGTCCGCCGGGAACTCGAGGATGCCGTTCACGTCGGCGCCCCGGAACGCGTAGATCGACTGGTCGGGGTCGCCGAAGGCGACAAGGGTGCGGCCGCCGCCCGCGAGGGCGTGCAGCAGCCGCACCTGAGCCGCGTCCGTGTCCTGGTACTCGTCGACGAACACGGCGTCGTACTGCGCGGCGAGCCGCTCGGCGGCCTCGGGGCGGCGGGCGAGAAGCACCGCGCGGTGGACCAGTTCCGCGTAGTCGAGCACGCCCTGCATGTCGAGCACATCGAGGTATTCGGCGAGGAAGGCGGCCGCCGCGCGCCAGTCGGGGCGGCCGATACGGCGGGCGAAGGCGTCCAGGGCGCCCGGCCCCAGGCCCAGCTCGCGGCTGCGGGCGAGGACCGCGCGGACCTCGTCGGCGAAGCCGCGGGTGGTCAGACAGGCCCGCAGCTCCTCAGGCCAGCGCACATGCGCGAGACCGAGCCGCTCCAGGTCGGGCTGGCCCGCGAGCAGTTCGCGTACGGCGACGTCCTGCTCGGGGCCGGACAGCAGGCGCAGCGGCTCCACGAACAGTTCGCTGTCCTGGTGGGCGCGGACCAGGGCGTAGCAGAACGAGTGGAAGGTGGTCGCCCGGGGCGCGTGTGCCGCTCCCATGCGCAGCGCCATGCGGTCGCGCAGTTCGACGGCCGCCTTGCGGCTGAACGTCAGCACCAGGATGCGCTCGGGGTCCCCGCCCCGGGCGATTCGCGCGGCCACCGACTCGACGAGCGTGGTGGTCTTGCCGGTGCCCGGACCTGCGAGGACGAGCAGCGGACCGGACGCGTGGTCAACCACGGAGCGCTGTGACGCGTCCAGACGAGGGGGATCCGGAAGGGCCGGCGGGGTACGGACCAGTCGGTAAGCGCCACGGTTCCCCTGCCGCACCCGGGGGTGCGGCAGGCGCCTGGTGGAGGAAGAGGAGCTCACGTGGTTCGCCGGTCCTGGTGGTCGTACTGGTTGTCGGACCACCGCGCGTGCAGGACGGTGATCGGGGGATGAGGGGGGCACGCGCAGCCGACGCTACGCCGACGGGCAGGTCGGAAGCAGGGCTTCCGCTTCTTCCCTCACGGCACTCGCGACTCGCAGGTCCCTCCTCCCACGAACGTACGGCATGCCACGGACGTGCCCCTGTTCCCCCGTACGGAGCACGGGTCACACACCGGGCTGCCGTATGGCGGAAGCTGTCAGGTGTGACCTTCGTGTTCGCCGCCGTCCCACCGCGCGCGCTTCATGTCGAGGCGCGGCAGGTGACCCTCGGCGGACCTGCTCGCCTCCTTCAGGGGGGTGCCCTCGGCGCGATAGTGGTCGAGGGCCTCCAGTTCGTGTCCCGGGAGCAGGACGCCGCCCGCGCTCACGACGCGCCACCACGGAACGGCTCCCCCGTAGAGGGCCATCACACGGCCGACCTGGCGGGGGCCGCCCTCCTCCAGCCACTCGGCCACGTCCCCGTACGTCATGACGCGCCCGCGCGGAATCAGCTCGGCGACCTCGAGGACGCGCTCGGCGTACTCCGGCAGCGCGTCCGGGTGCTCCGGCCGACCGGCCCGCGGAAGGCTCTTCTCGCTCATCCGGCCCATCCTGCCCCATCCCACCGACAGTGTGACCCGCTCGCCACTGTGCGTATCCCTCGCCCCAAGACGGCGCTTCCGGCAGACTGTGCGCCCCGCGTCTGCACCCTGATGCCCCCGCGTGTCGGTGGGGCATGCCACCATCGTGCGGGCGGTGACTGGTGATACGAGATCAAGAAGAGACGATGAAGCAGCAGGGTGCGCACCCAGAGGATGCGGAGAGCACCTCTGACGCTTCGTTGCGCCCGGACACCGACACCGAAGGCGAGGACACGGCCGCGCGCCCCCTGAACAAGGACGCCGGGGACGACACCGACCTCGTGGACGAGGCGCACGCCGACGAGGTCGAGGGCGACGAACCGCTGCTCCCCGCGCGCGTGCACCGCCCGTCCGACCTGATGCGTCTCCTGGTGGGCGTCCTGGCCGTCGTCGTCCTGCTCGCCATCGCCGCGTTCGCGCACGGCACCACCTCGGGGCTCGAACAGGACATCAACAAGGGCACCGGACAGGCACCCGACCTGCTCATCAAGATCGCGGGACTGGCCTCCAGCATCGCGATCCTCCTGGTACCCGTCGCGTTCGCGATCGAGCGGCTGATCAAGCGTGACGGGCTGCGCATCGCCGACGGAGTGCTCGCCGCGGTCCTCGCGCACGGTGTGACTCTCGCCACTGACCTGTGGGTCGCCAAGGCCGCCCCCGACTCCATCCAGGAGGCGCTCACCCAGCCCTCCCCCGGCGACATCCACGCCCTGACCGACCCCGTGCACGGCTATCTCGCGCCGGTCATCGCGTACATGACCGCCGTCGGCATGTCGCGGCGGCCGCGCTGGCGCGCGGTGCTGTGGATGGTGCTGCTCCTGGACGCCTTCTCGATGCTCGTCACCGGCTACACGACGCCGTTCTCGATCATCCTGACGGTGCTGATCGGCTGGACCATTGCCTACGGAACGCTCTACGCCGTCGGCTCGCCCAACGTCCGCCCCACCGGACGGACGCTGATGGCGGGCCTCAGGCACGTCGGCTTCCGCCCCGTGAGCGCCTCCCGCGAGGAGGTCGTGGATACCCCGGAGACCGGCGACCGCGGCCGGCGCTACTTCGTCACGCTCGAGGACGGCCCGCCGCTGGACGTCACGGTGGTCGACCGGGAGCAGCAGGCGCAGGGCTTCTTCTACCGCGCATGGCGCAATCTGACGCTGCGCGGCTTCGCCACCCGCAGCAGCCTCCAGTCGCTGCGCCAGGCCCTGGAGCAGGAGGCGCTGCTCGCGTACGCGGCCATCGCGGCGGGCGCCAACGCGCCCAAGCTGATCGCCACTTCCGAGCTCGGCCCCGACGCCGTGATGCTCGTCTACGAGCACACCGGCGGGCGCACGCTCGACACCCTGGCGGACGAGGAGATCACCGACGATCTGCTGCGCGACACCTGGCACCAGGTACGGGCGCTGCAGTCCCGGCGCATCGCGCACCGCAGGCTGGTGGGTGACGCGATTCTGGTGGATCGTTCCGGCACGGTCATCCTCACCGACCTGCGCGTGGGCGAGATCGCGGCCGGTGAGCTGCTGCTCCGTATGGACGTCTCGCAGCTCCTGGTGACGCTCGGCCTGCGGGTGGGCGCCGAGCGCGCGGTGGCGTCGGCGGTGGGCGTGCTCGGCCCGGACGCCGTGGCCGACTGCCTGCCGATGCTGCAGCCCATCGCGCTCAGCCGCACCTCCCGCGCGACCCTGCGCAAGCTCGCCCGGGAGCGGGCCCAGCGTGAGCGCGAGGCGGTCCTGGAGGCGTCCCGGCAGGCCAAGCAGGCCCGTCTGGAGGCCGGCGACGAGGACACCGGGCCCGTACTCGAAAAGCCCGACAAGAAGGCCGTACGAGCGGAGCAGCGGGCCGAGAAGCGGGCGATCGACGAGGCCATCGACGAGGCGCGCGAGGAGGATCTGCTCACCCAGATCCGGCATCAGGTGCTGTTGATCAGGCCGCAGGCGCCGGTCGAGCCCGCCCGGCTGGAGCGGGTGCGGCCGCGGACGCTGATCAGTTTCATCGCCGGCGCCATCGGTGCGTACTTCCTGCTGACGCAGCTCACCCACATCGAGTTCGGTCCGCTGGTAGCCAACGCCGAATGGGGCTGGGTCGTCGCGGCCGTCCTGTTCTCGGCGCTCAGCTACGTCGCGGCGGCGATGGCGCTGCTGGGGTTCGTGCCCGAGCGGGTCCCGTTCCTGCGGACCGTGGCGGCGCAGGTCGCCGGATCCTTCGTCAAGATCGTCGCGCCGGCCGCGGTGGGCGGTGTCGCCCTCAACACGCGCTTCCTGCAACGCGCGGGCGTACGGCCCGGACTCGCGGTCGCGAGCGTCGGCGCCTCGCAGCTGTTCGGACTCGGCTGCCACATCCTGATGCTGCTGTCCTTCGGCTACCTCACGGGCACCGAGAAGACACCGTCGCTGTCGCCGTCCCGGACGGTCATCGCGGGCCTGCTGACGGTCGCGGTGCTCGTCCTCGTGGTCACCTCGGTGCCGTTCCTGCGGAAATTCGTCGCCACGCGCGTGCGGTCGCTTTTCGCCGGTGTCGTGCCGCGCATGCTGGACGTGCTGCAGCGGCCGCAGAAGCTCGTCACCGGCATCGGCGGCATGCTGCTGCTGACCGCCTGCTTCGTGATGTGCCTGGACGCCTCGATCCGCGCCTTCGGCCAGGAGGGCGCCTCGCTCAGCATCGCCAGCGTCGCCGTCGTCTTCCTCGCCGGCAACGCGCTGGGATCCGCGGCCCCGACCCCGGGCGGCGTGGGCGCGGTGGAGGCGACCCTGACGGTCGGTCTGATCGCCGTCGGCCTCCCCAAGGAGGTCGCCGCACCGGCCGTACTGCTGTTCCGGCTGCTGACCCTGTGGCTGCCGGTGCTGCCGGGCTGGCTGGCCTTCAACCAGCTGTCACGCAAGGGCGCGCTGTAGTAGTACGACGACCGTATACGGCGTACCTCTTACGGCTCGCGTCCCGAGCGGCCCCCCGCGCGCGAGCGCAGGATGGAGACATGCCGAACCCTCCCCGTCTGCGCGCCGTCGCCCTGACTGCCGCCGCGGTGCTGCTCGCCTCCGGGCTGGCGGGCTGCAGCGACGACGCCAAGAAGGACGAGGACCTGCCGTCCCAGAAACTGAACTGGGAGGACTGCCCTGCCCCCTCCGCGGCGGAGGGCGACGGCGACGCCCCGTCGCCGCTGCCGAACGGCGGCCGGTGGCAGTGCGCGACCATGAAGGCGCCCCTCGACTGGGCCGAGCCCCACGGCGACACCATCGGCATCGCACTGATCCGCGCGAAGGCGAGCGGCGACAAGAGCAGCCGCATCGGCTCGCTCGTCTTCAACTTCGGCGGGCCCGGCGCCTCGGGCGTCGCCGAACTGCCGTCCTTCAGCCAGGACTACGCGAAGCTGCGCACCCGCTACGACCTGGTCAGCTTCGACCCTCGCGGGGTCGGCCGCAGTGCCCCTGTGAAGTGCGAGGACGACCAGCAGCTCGACGCGTACTTCCAGCAGGATTCGACTCCCGACGACGCCCGCGAGCGCACCGAGCTCCTGGACAGCACGAAGGAGTTCAACGCGGCCTGCGAGAAGAACTCCAAGAAGACGCTGCCGCATGTGCGCACCACCGACGCGGCCCGCGACTTGGACCTGATGCGGCAGGTACTCGGCGACGCCAAGCTGTACTACTTCGGCATCTCGTACGGCACCGAACTCGGCGGTGTCTACGCCCACTTGTTCCCGAAGCACGTCGGCCGCGCGGTCTTCGACGGGGTCGTCGACCCGACGCAGAACTCCGAGCAGGGCTCGCTCGCGCAGGCCGCGGGCTTCCAGCTCGCGCTCGACAACTTCGCCGCGGACTGCACGTCGAAGACCACGCAGTGCCCGATCGGCGACACCGCGCAGGACGTCGAGGACCGCATCGCCACGTTGCTGAAGGACCTCGACAGCAAGCCGATCTCCGGCATCTTCCCTCGTCAGCTGACCGAGAGCACCGCGACCAGCGGCATCGCGCAGGCCCTGTACTCGAAGGACTTCTGGCCGTACCTCACCCAGGGCCTGCAGCAGGCGTACAAGGGCGACGGCAGGATCCTGATGGCGCTGTCCGACTCGAGTAACGGGCGCAGCCGGAACGGCGAGTACAGCAACATCACCGCCGCGAACATCTCCATCAACTGCGCCGACGACAAGCCCCGTTACAACCCCGACTACGTGCAGCAGAAGCTGCCCGAGTTCCGGGCCGCCTCGCCCCTGTTCGGCGACTTCCTCGCGTGGGGCATGCTCGGCTGCACCGACTGGGCCGTGGCGGGCGCCGCCGACCATCCGGACGTGAGCGCGGCCGGCGCCGCACCGATCCTCGTCGTGGGCAACACCGGCGACCCGGCCACGCCGTACCAGGGCGCGAAGAGGATGGTGGACGCACTGGGCAAGGGCGTCGGCGTCGAGCTGACGTACAAGGGGCAGGGGCACGGCGCGTACGACAGCAAGAACCAGTGCGTGCAGTCCGTGGTGAACGGCTATCTGCTGGACGGGAAGGTACCGGCGGCCGGCACAGTCTGCTCCTGACCGCCGAGACCGATTCTCCATGAAACCGCAGGTCAGAAGGTTATCCACAGGCTCGGGCAGATGTGGCGCGGATCTGCCTACTATGGCCCGACCGCCGTTTGCTGCTCGGTGCGGACGGCCTGTGTGGGGGGAATGTGCATGGCGCGATTCGTACGGTGCGCGGCTCTGGGGGCCGCCGCCGCACTCCTGGTGGCCGGTTGCAGCAGCGGCTCGTCGTCCGACGACAAGAGCGGTGACGAGACGAGCGCGGCAGCCTCGCCGTCGTCCGGCTCCTCCGGTACGACCGCCGCGCTGCCCTCCTCGCTGACCGGGCAGAAGCTCGACTGGGGACGCTGCAAGGCCACCTCGGACTCCCCCGCGCCGGGCAATGACTGGCAGTGCGCGACGCTCAAGGTGCCGCTGGACTGGTCGAAGCCGGAGGGCGGGACGATCGGCCTCGCGCTGATCCGCGAGAAGGCCCGCGGAGGCAAGCGCATCGGCTCGCTCGTGTTCAACTTCGGCGGCCCCGGCGGCTCGGGCGTGTCCATGATGCCGTCGTACGCCGCCACGGTGTCCCAGCTGCGCGAACGCTACGACCTGGTGAGCTGGGACCCGCGCGGCGTCGCCGCCAGCGAGGGCGTGCGCTGCCGCAGCGACAAGGCCATCCAGGCCACCGAGGACGTGGACGCCACCCCCGACACACCGGCCGAGGAGAAGGCCTACTTCCAGGACTCCGCCGACTTCGGCAAGGGCTGCGAGAAGGCCGCCGGAAAGCTGATGGCGCATGTGTCGACGACGGACACCGCGCGCGACATGGACCTGATGCGCCAGGTGCTGGGCGACGCGAAGATGCACTACTTCGGCATTTCGTACGGCACCGAACTCGGCGGCGTGTACGCCCACTTGTTCCCGAAGAACGTCGGGCGGCTGATCCTCGACGCGGTCGTCGATCCGAGCGCCGACACCGTGGGCCACGCGGAGAACCAGACCAAGGGCTTCCAGCGCGCCCTGGACGACTACCTCCAGTCGACCGGCCAGGACCCCGAGCAGGGCACCCAGAAGATCGCGAACCTGGTGAAGCGGCTCGACGCGAACCCGCTGCCGACATCGTCCGGACGCAAGCTGACGCAGACGCTCGCGCTCACCGGCATCGTCCTGCCGCTGTACAGCAAGGCCGGCTGGCCGACGCTGACCAGCGCCCTGAAGTCGGCCGAGCAGGGCGACGGTTCGGAGCTGCTGGCGCTCGCCGACGGCTACAACGAACGCAGCGCGTCGGGGCACTACGGCACGACGACCCACTCGCAACGGGTCATATCGTGTTTGGACGACAAGCAGCGACCGACCGCCGAGGAGACGAAGAAGCTGCTGCCGGCCTTCGAGAAGATCTCGCCCGTGTTCGGGGACTTCCTCGGCTGGGACACGGCCGGCTGGTGCCACGACTGGCCGGTGGCCGGGCAGTACGACACCCCGCAGGTGAGCGCGCCCGGTGCTGCGCCGATCCTGGTGGTCGGCAACACCGGCGACCCGGCGACCCCGTACGAGGGTGCCCGGAAGATGGCCGACGAGCTGGGCAAGGGTGTCGGCGTGGAGCTCACCTGGAAGGGCGAGGGACACGGTGCGTACGGGAGCGGGAGCGACTGCGTCGACTCGACGGTGAACGCGTATCTGCTGAACGGGACGGTGCCGAGGGACGGCAAGGTCTGCGCCCAGTAGCCCGGGCAGCGGAAAGGGGCCGGGCACGCGTGGTGCCGAGCCCCTTCCGGAAAGGCGTGTGCCTAGTAGACCGGCTTGTCCGGCTCGATCTGGTTGACCCAGCCGATGACGCCGCCGCCGACGTGCACGGCGTCGGCGAAGCCCGCGGACTTCAGGACCGCGAGGACTTCCGCACTGCGGACACCCGTCTTGCAGTGCAGGACGATCTTCTTGTCCTGCGGGAGGCTCTCCAGGGCGGTGCCCATGAGGAACTCGTTCTTCGGGATCAGCTTGGCGCCCGGGATGCTGACGATCTCGTACTCGTTGATCTCGCGGACGTCGATGATCTCGATGTTCTCGCCGTCGTCGATCCACTCCTTGAGCTGCTTGGGAGTGATCGTCGAGCCGGCGGCCGCCTCCTGGGCCTCCTCGGAGACGACGCCGCAGAAGGCCTCGTAGTCGATGAGCTCGGTGACGGTCGGGTTCGGGCCGCAGACCGCGCAGTTGGGGTCCTTGCGGACCTTGACCTGGCGGTACTGCATCTCCAGGGCGTCGTAGATCATCAGACGGCCGACGAGGGGCTCGCCGGTGCCGGTGAGGACCTTGATGGCCTCGGTGACCTGGATGGAGCCGATGGACGCGCACAGCACGCCCAGCACGCCGCCCTCGGCGCAGGAGGGGACCATGCCCGGCGGCGGGGGCTCCGGGTAGAGGCAGCGGTAGCAGGGGCCGTGCTCGGACCAGAACACGGAGGCCTGGCCGTCGAAGCGGTAGATCGAGCCCCACACGTACGGCTTGTTCAGCAGCACGGCCGCGTCGTTGACCAGGTAACGGGTCGCGAAGTTGTCCGTGCCGTCGACGATGAGGTCGTACTGGCTGAAGATGTCCATCACGTTGTCGGCCTCGAGCCGCTCCTCGTGAAGGATCACGTTCACGTACGGGTTGATGCCGAGGACGGAGTCACGGGCGGACTCGGCCTTGGAGCGACCGATGTCGGCCTGGCTGTGGATGATCTGGCGCTGCAGGTTCGACTCGTCGACCTCGTCGAACTCCACAATGCCGAGCGTGCCGACGCCCGCCGCGGCCAGGTACATCAACGCCGGCGAGCCCAGGCCGCCGGCGCCCACACAGAGCACCTTGGCGTTCTTCAGCCGCTTCTGCCCGTCCATCCCCACGTCGGGGATGATCAGGTGGCGGGAGTACCTGCGGACCTCGTCTACGGTGAGCTCAGAGGCTGGCTCGACCAGGGGTGGCAGCGACACGGGGACTCCGTTGATCGGTCAATCACTACAGTTGTTCTCCGTGTAACAGTGCCACGGCCTTCTTCATTCCGAGACACCCGTTCCGATCCGCGAGACGATTTCGTCCCAGTAGCCGGGCATGGTCTCCCAGGGGTCGCAGCGTCCACCGCGGTCCGTGCGGTCGGTGAAGTAGATGGTCGACGCACCCTGCCAGCGGGCGATGCGCAGCGCCTCCTCCAGATGGGGCCGAGGCACTCCGTGGACGAAGTGGCAGAAGCGCTCGGGCGGATGGTCGGCGGTCCACTCGGCCACCTGCGACCAGCGGTAGTCGCTCCAGGAGCCGGAGAAGGTGACCAGCTGGTCGGCGCTCTCGGCGTAGCCCGGGTACGGGTGGGTGCCGTGCCCGAGGACGATGTGGGCGCCGTCGCGCATCGTGCGGAGCGCGGTGACGGTACGGCGCACTCCGGGCAGCGAGGCGCGCTCGGTCGGGCAGCGGTCCAGGAGGAAGCCGTCGACCTGGTACCAGTCGACGTACCGGTTGGCGTCGGAGATCACCTCGCCGTGGCCGCGGACTCCGTACGCCGCGGAGAGGAGGCCGAGGACGCGGATACCCGCGTTGCGCAGTCGGCCCGCCGCTTCCAGGCAGTGCGGGTCGGGGCGGGCGCCGGGGCCGTCGGCGACATTCAGGACGACCCAGTGCAAGGGGGTTCCCGGGCGGGTGAGTTCGCCCCACTCGGCGGGGGCGACCAGGGGGTGTGCGTAGCCGGGGATGCCGAGGCCGGTGCGGACGTCGGTGCTCGCGACGGCCGGTTTGATGCTGGTCAGATACGGCATGCCGCCTCCATCCAGATGTCGGCGAGGGACTCTTCGAGGTTGATCCGGGGCCGCCAGCCGAGCCGGTCGCGTGCGGTGCGCACATCGGCCTGCTGCCAGCTGCCGCAGCCGTCGGGGTACGGGTACGCGACCGGGGCCGCGTGGTCGGATTCGCCGCGGGGGTGCCCGATGGTTGCGCGCAGCGGGCCGGGCGAGCCGTCGAGTTCGTGGAGGGCGCCGCCGTATCCGGCGACGCGGGCGAGCGTGGCGGCGGCGTCGCGCAGGCGGACGGCGCGGCCGGAGCCGATGTTGATGACGCCCTGCGCGGCGGAGAGCGAGGCGGCGTGCACGGCTCGGGCCACGTCGCGTACGTCGATGAAGTCGCGCTGCACGCCGAGCCCGCCGAGCTTGAGCTCGCCGTCGCCGGACTGCATGGCACGGCGCATGGCCTCCGCGAGGCGGCCGAGCGGGGAGCCGGCGGGCGTGCCGGGGCCGGCCGGGGAGAAGACCCGGAGGACGACCGCGTCCAGGCCGGAGCCGAGGACGAGTTCGGTGGCGGCGAGCTTGCTCACGCCGTACGGGCCGCCGGGGCGCGGCACGGCGTCCTCGGCCGTGGAGGAGCCGGGCTGGCTGGGGCCGTACTCGGCGCCGCAGCCGATCTGCACCAGACGTGCCCCGCAGCCGCTGCGGCGCAGGGCCTCGCAGACGGTGGCGACGGCGACGGTGTTGTGGCGGGTGAGTTCTCGGGCGCCGCCCCGGGTGGCGCCGGCGCAGTTGACGACGACGCCGGGGTGGACCGCGTCGAGGAAGCGGGTGAGGGCGCCGGGGCTGCCCGACGCGAGGTCGAAGCGGACGTCGGCGTCGTCGCCGCGGCCGAGCGCGGTGAGCTGGACGGCCGGGTCGGCGAGCAGGCGGTCGGCGACGAAGCGGCCGAGGTAGCCGTTGGCTCCGATCAGCAGGACTCTCATCGGGCGGCTCCCGGTGCCGAGGCGTCTGGTCGGGAGGTGATCATCTGGGGTTCTCCTTCAGAGGGGGTGGTGCGGTTGCCTCGGGCGGCGGGACCGGGCGCCTGCGGCGGGGTGGGGGCCGACATGGGCCGGCGTTCGTGCGACTTCTGGAGGTGTCCCGGGGACGGCCGTCGCGTCAGCACGGCCGGTCCACGGGTGCGTGGGCCGAGGCCCGGGTGAGGGTGCGGGTCGCGTGGATCAACAGGGTCAGGGCGGCCGCCGAGCAGATGAGGGCCGGGACGCTGCCGGGGCCCCGGGTGTCGACGAGGGCCCGCACGGGAGTCGCGAGGAAGCCGCAGCCGGGGAGGCGGCCCGCGAGGACCGTGGCCAGGGCGGTCGCCTCGGCCGTGGCCGCGGCGGTGAGGACGATCGCGGAGGCGTGGGTGAAGCCGTGGACGGTGAGGAGGCGGGCGAGGAGCAGCAGGGCGCCCAGGGTGACGGCCTGGGCGTAGGTCGCGCTCTCGCCCAGGGCCGCGCCGCACAGGGCGAGCAGGGCCGTCAGGGCGCACAGGAACAGGGCGAACGTGCCGAGCAGCAGCGGCCGTACGGAGGCGGCGAAGTCCTGCAGGCCGCGGCTGGCGGTCAGTCTGCGGCGGGCGCGCACGGCGAAGAGGTGGGCGGTCCAGGCCGCGGGGGCGCAGGCCAGGGTGAGGGCCAGGACGGGCGTGGTGGCGAGCGGCCACGGGCCGTGGGCGGTGCCGTTCGGCAGGGTGTCGGGGCCGCCGGCCACGGCCGCGCGCAGGAGGCCGTCGCCGAGGAGGGCGTAGGCGATGAGCCAGTACGTCCAGATGCGGGTGGCGGAGCCCGGGGGCGTGCGGTGCGGTGTGCCGAGCGGGCCGCGGGAGAGTGCCGCGCGCAGGCCGAGGGCCACGGCGAGGACGCCGGCGACGGCCACGATCACGCGGGCCTGTCCGTGGGTGAGGTGCAGGGCGGCGACGGTCGCGGTGCACAGCGTTCCGGGGAGGAGGGTGAGCAGGGCCCAGTCGGCACGTGCCCGGGGGGCCGGGAGGTCGGCGGGGCGAGCCGGGGAGTCGTCGCGGGGTACGCGCGCGTACAGCTCCTCCGCGAGGGAGAAGACGTCCCGGTGCCGGAAGCGTGCCGCGGTGCGGTCGGTGACGCCGTGGGCCTCCAGGCCCGCCGCGATCTCCAGGGGGTCCACGGCCCGTTCGCACAGCTCGCGGTGACGGTGCATCAGCGCCTTCACGGGGTCGGCGGCGGTGCGGCGGGCGGAGGTCTGGCGGCGGGCAGCGGGGGCGCTGTCACTGCGCGGGACAGTCAGGGCGTCGTCACCGCGGCTTGCTCCGGCAGGGCCCCCCGATGCCTCCGGCTCGCCCGCCGCCCACTCCTCCGAGCGCTCGTCCCAGGCCCCGGGGCTGTCCGGTGTCCCGGGCCGGTCCAGTTCTCCCAGTCCGCTCATCGCGCCCCCTCGGCGGCCGGTTGCGGAGAGGTCGCCCGCGCCGGTGCGCCCGTCGCCCACCCTGGTCCGCCGCGGGCCACGACGCGGGCGTCCGGCCCGGTCCAGCGGCCGGGGACGTGCGCCTCGGCGGGGACGGCGAAGGGCAGGGGCTCTCCCGTGTCGTCGAGGACGACGCGGCGTACCGGGGTGCGCGAGACGATCTCCAGGTAAATGCCGTGAAATGCCGTGGTGTTCTGCTCGACGGTGAACAGTTCGAGCGCACGCGCGCGTGCCGCGGCGCCCAGGCGCTCACAGCGCTCGGGGTCGCGCAACAGCGCCAGGCACGCCTCGGCGAGCGCCCGCGGGTTGCGCGGCGGTACGACGAGCCCCGTGCCGCCGATGACCTCCACGACCGCGCCGACGTCCGTGGACACCGTCGCGCGGCCGCAGAACATGGCCTCGACCAGGCTGATCGGGAAGCCCTCGACGACGCTGGACAGCACGGTCACGCCCCCGGCGGCGTACGCGTCGGCAAGGCTCGGCAGCTCCGGTCCGCCGATCTCCTCGAAGGAGACGGGGTTGTCGCCGACGGAGTGCAGCCCTTCGGCCTCGTCGGGGAAGAGCTGCGCCGCCAGCGCCTTGCAGTGCCCGAGGTAGGCCTCGCCCTCGGGGCCCGCCGGTGCACCGACGATCCGCAGGAGGGTCTTCGGCTCCTCCTTGCGGATCTCCGCGAAGGCGTGCAGCAGCGACACCAGGTCCTTGGTGGGTTCGACGCGGCCGACCCAGACCAGCGTGTCGGGATCCGCGCACTCCGGGGACTCGCCCACCTCGGCGAAGTGGGCGGCCTCCATGCCCGGGTAGACCGTGCGGAGCTTCGCCCGGTCCGCGCCGCAGCGCTCCTGCCAGCGGCGCGCGTGTGCGTTGCCGGGCGTGACGATCGCGGCCCGCCTGTAGATCTCGGCGGCCAGTCGGCTGTGGAACGCGGCGAGCAGGGACCGTACGGCGGGCGGGGCGTCGGTGGCGGCCAGGTAGTGCGTGCGCAGCCGCACCCCGTACTCGGTCAGCAGCAGGGGTACACCGAAGAAGTGGCCGGCGAGCAGCCCGGGCAGGGCTGCGGAGCCGCCGGACGTCGCATGGCAGAGGTCGACCGAGCCGAGCCCGTCCTCCTCGTACCAGTCGAGCGAGAGGGGGCGCAGGGTGCGTTCCAGGTGTGCGGCGACGGCGAGCAGATCCGGTACGCGTGCCTCACGCGCCGTCCGCAGGGTGCCGGCCGCACGACAGGCGCGCTCCAGGGCGCGTACGGCGGCCTCGGAGCGGAGCGCTCCCACCAGCCCGCCCTCGTCGCGGGCGAGTTCGGCGAGCCCGTACAGCGCACTGCCGAAACGGTCCGCCTCAACGGCGGAGCCCTCCCCCGAAGCGCCGGACGGATTCCCTGCGCTCCGCGTGCACAGTGCGGCCGCCAACTCCCCGTAGCACTCGGCGAACCGCCGGCGCGCCCGGCGCCCGTAGACCACTCCGTCGTCCTCGGCGGTCCATAACGGCGCCGTGTGCACCCGGCCGACCTGGGGCGGCAGCGGGACCCAGCCCTCGTCCTCCTGGCGCTCGCTGCGGCTGAGCGCGTAGACGTCGAACTCGTGCTGCCCGAGCCCGCGCACGAGCCGGTCGCACCAGAGCCTGGCGTCACCGCTCACATACGGATAGCCACCCTCCGTAAGCAGTCCGATGCGCACGTACGCACCCCCGATCTCCCGTTTGGGGAGCCGTCGTTGACCCGGCGGCTCGCAGCGGGAAGAACGTATGCGGACAAGGCGGTGGGGGGGGGGGGGGGGGCGGGGTGGGGGCCGGACGCTAGGGCGGGCGGCCACGGAAGAGAAAAGACGAGGGCGACGAGCGAGAGACGGAGA